>JASHVH010000141.1 GCA_030039575.1 Acidimicrobiales bacterium
CCTCTCCTCGACGCCCCGAGGCGGAGCTGGGAGGCTCGGCCCGTCAGCCGCTTCCCGGCTGTCGACCTGGACATGGCCTTCACCGCCGGCGAGGACGTGCCCGCCGGCGACCTGGAGGCTACCGTGCGGGGGACGGCCGGCGACCTGGCCGAGTCGGTGGCGCTTTTTGACGTCTGGCGCGACCCGTCGCTTGGTGAGGGGAGGCGCAGCCTTGCCTTTCGTGCCCGGCTGCGGGCGCCCGACCGGACGTTGACCGAACAAGAAGTGGCAGCCGTCCGCGAGCGCGTCGCGGCCGAGGCCCTGGCCCGCCACGGCGCCGTCCTGCGCGTGGGTTGACCTATCCTCGGTTACCTCGTCCGCCGTCCCATATCCACGGGCCCCAAAAAGCGGCCCCAGGGATAGGATCCCTGGCAGCAATCTGAGGAGCGCCGCCGAGCCAGGAGGGGGCAGCAAAAAGGAGACCTAAATGGACCTGATGGAGAAAATGAAAGAAGGGGCCGCGCAGGCCTTGACGAAGGCTCAGCAAGGTGTGCGCCAGGGCAGAGCGAAAATTGACGAGGCGCAGGCCAAGCACCAGTGGGACGGTTTGCTGCGCAACCTCGGGGCCGCTGTGTACGCCGAGCAGCGTCACGACGGTTCGAGCGACGCGGTGGCCGCCGCCTTGGCTGCCCTCGATGCCCAGGCGGAGCGGGTGCGCACCAGCGAAGGTGACGGTTCGGAGGACGGGCCAGTGACCGAGGCGCAGGCAGACGACGGTGATGGCAGAGTTACCAGCCAGGCAGGCGAAGAGCCTGACGGAGAGGCTGGCGCCGGGCCCGGGACCGCTGGGAACGAGACCAGTACCGGCGAGGCCGGTGCCGGCGAGGCCACTGGCGGGGAGGCCACTGGCGGGGAGGCCGGCACCTAGGGCTGAACGTCGGCCGTTCCGATGTGCCGCCCGTAGGCTTATGCGGACCGACTTGCCTGCCGAGCGGCAATTTCTTGAATGTTTATGCAACATAGCGTATAGTGGCGGCGATGGGAGGAACGAAAACCGTCGCCGTCTTCGGAGCTTCGGGCTATGCGGGCGCCGAACTGTTGCGGCTGCTGGCGTCGCACCCGAAGTTCGAGGTCGTCGCCGCCACCGCTAGTTCGCACGAGGGGATGGCCGTGGCCGACCTGCACCCGGCTCTGGCGGCCGCTTACCCCGGCCTCAGTTTCGGGCCGAGCGAAGCCAGCGTGGCCGACGGGGTCGACCTCGTGTTCTGCGCCCTCCCGCACGGGGCTTCTCAGCAACTGGTCCCGAAGTTGCTGGAGAACGCCGGCCACATCGTGGACCTGGCCGCTGATTTTCGCCTGAAAGATCCGGGCCTTTACCCCATCTGGTACCACGAGGAGCACAGCTGTCCCGAACTGCTCGAGGAGGCCGTCTACGGTTTACCCGAGCTGGACCGCGAGAAGCTCCTGGGGGCCAAGCTGGTGGCTTCGCCCGGGTGTTATGTGACGGCGGGCAGCCTGGCCCTCGCCCCCTTGGTCAAAGCCGGGGCCGTGGCGTCCACGGGCATCATCGTGGACGCGGCCAGCGGTGTTTCCGGCGCCGGGCGCAAACTGGCCGAAGGCACACAGTTCTGCACCGTCGACGAGGATTTCACCGCCTACGCCCTACTGAGCCACCGTCACACGCCGGAGATGGAACAAGCCATCGGCGCCCAACTTCTCTTCACGCCCCATTTGGCCCCGATGAACCGGGGCATCCTCGCCACGTGCTACGCCCGCCCCGTCCCTGACCGGCGCGACGACCCCCTCGACGTGCTTGGTCGGGCTTACGCCGGCGAGCCCTTCGTCGTCGTTTCCGAGCGGCTGCCGTCCACGAAGGCCACCCTGGGTTCGAACGCCGCTCACTTGACCGGCCGCCTTGACGAACGCACCGGCTGGGCGGTCACGATCTGTGCCCTCGACAACCTGGTCAAAGGGGCGGCGGGCCAGGCGGTGCAATGCGCCAACGCGGTCATGGGCTGGCCCGAGACGACCGGGCTGCCGGTGGCGGGGATGGCCCCGTGAGCGCCAGTGAGGCCGTGGCCGGCCTCGATGCCAGCGCGAAGGCCGAGATCCTGGTCGAAGCGCTCCCTTACATCCGCCGGTTCTGGCAGAAGGTGGTGGTGGTCAAGTACGGCGGTAACGCCCTCGGCGACGGTTCGGCACTGGCGGATTTCGCCAGCGATATCGTGCTCATGCGTTCGGTCGGGATGCGGCCGCTCGTCGTGCACGGTGGTGGGCCGCAGATCGGGGAGCTGATGTCGCGGCTCGGCAAGCAGCCCGAGTTCCGCCAGGGCCTGCGCGTGACCGACGCCGAGACCCTCGATATAGCCCGGATGGTCCTGGTCGGGAAAGTGAACCGGGACATCGTGGCGGCGATAAACGTTCACGGCCCCCTGGCCGTCGGGGTCTCGGGCGAGGACGCCGGCCTGATCCGGGCAACACCGCTCGACCCCGCACTGGGCTTCGTCGGGGACATAACGAAGGTGGGCCCGGAGCTCCTCCTCCGCCTACTGGCCGAGGACCTGGTCCCTGTGGTGGCCACCATCGGGACCGACGAAACGGGCCAGGCGTACAACGTCAACGCCGACACCGCCGCAGGCGCCATCGCCAAAGCGTTGAGGGCGGAAAAACTCGTCTTCCTGACCGACATCGATGGTGTACGGGCCGACGAGGACGACCCCGCCAGCCTGCTCAGCCAACTGCATGCCGGGGAGCTGGAAGAGCTCATGGTCAAGGGGGTCGTCGCCGGAGGTATGGTCCCCAAGGCCCGGGCCGCAGTGGAGGCGGTGACCGGCGGGGTGGCGCAGGTGCACATCCTCGACGGCCGGGCGCCCCACGTCCTCCTACTGGAGATTTTCACCCGGAGCGGGATCGGCACAATGGTCCTCCAATGACGGGGTCCCATCTGATGCCGACTTATGCCGAGCCCAGGGTCACGTTCATCAGGGGGGAGGGCACTTACCTTTGGGACGACGAGGGGCGCCGGTACCTCGACTTCCTGTCCGGGCTAGCGGTCACGTCGCTCGGGCACGCTCACCCGGCCGTGGCCGAGGCGGTCTGCCAAGCCTCGAGGACCTTGTTGCACACCTCCAACCTTTTCGGGACGACGCCGCGTGAGGACGTGGCAGACGTCCTGGACCGGCTCATCGGCGGTGGGGGGAAGGTCTTTTTCGCCAACAGTGGCGCAGAAGCGAACGAATGCGCCATCAAATTGGCGAGGAAATGGGGGGGGCACGGCCGTTACGCGGTAGTAAGCGCCTACGGTTCTTTTCACGGCCGGACCCTGGCCACGCTGCACGCCACCGGGCAGCCGGCCAAACATGAAGCATTCCAACCTCTTCCCGAGGGCTTCCGGCATGTCCCGTGGCAGGACGTCGACGCGCTCGAGAAGGCGATCACCCCCGAGGTCGCCGCCGTGTTGCTCGAGCCGGTACAGGGCGAGGGAGGTGTCTGGCCGGCAGGCGAGCGGTACTTCCAAGCGGTGCGGGATCTCTGTGAGGAGCGCCAGGTCCTCTTCATGGTCGACGAGGTCCAGACCGGCCTCGGCCGCACCGGCCGGTGGTGGGGTTTCCAGCACTATGGCGTCGAACCTGACGTCGTCACGGTGGCCAAGGCGCTCGGCAACGGTGTGCCTATCGGGGCGTGCTGGGCGCGTTCTGACGTGGCGGCCGCGTTTGTTCCCGGCGACCACGCCTCGACCTTCGGGGGCCAGCCCCTGGCCGCTTCCGCTGCTCGCGCCACCCTCGAGGTTATGGAGCAACAAAATGTGCCCCAACTGGCCGAGGAACGGGGGAACTATTTGGGGAAAAGGTTGGCCGCCCTGGACGGCGTCAGCGCTGTGCGCGGGTTAGGCCTGCTGCTCGCCGCCGAACTGGTCCAGGCAGAGGCGAGCGAAGTGGCGGCCAGGTGCCTTCAAAACGGGCTTGTCCTCAATGCCGTGACTGCGACCGCGTTGCGGTTCGAGCCGCCGCTGCTTATAACCGACGACGAAATAGACGAGGGGGCGCAGATCCTGGCCCACGTCCTGGAGGAAATATGACCCGGCACCTGCTTGATATCGACGACCTGACGCCCAGCGAGCTCAACGCGGTGCTCGACCTGGCCGCGGACGAGTACCCCCCTCATGTCCTGACGGGCCGCGGAGTCGCGCTCGTTTTCCAGAAGCCGTCCGCCAGGACCCGCAGCTCATCCGAGCTCGCCGTTTTCCAGCTGGGCGGCCACCCGCTGACCATCCGGGCAGACGAGGTGGGCATAGACGAGCGGGAGAGCGCCGAGGACGTGGCCCGCACGCTTTCGCAATACCACGCCGCCATAGGGGCGCGGGTCCTGGACCACGAGGTCCTCGTCCGCATGGTCGCCGTTTCCAGCGTGCCGATAGTCAACCTGCTCTCCGACCGCGCCCACCCGCTCCAGGCCATCGGCGACCTCCTGACGCTCCGCTCTCATTGGGGTGGCAACCTGGCCGGGCGTCGGGTGGCGTGGGTAGGTGACGCCAACAACGTGGCCCGGAGCTTTGTGCTGGCCTGCGCCATGACGGGTGTCGACGTCGTGATGGCCACCCCACCGTCCCACCGGCTCGACCAGGCCACTGTGGAAGAGGTGGCCGAGTTCGGCGGCAACCTCGTACAGACCTCGGTCCCGGAGGAGGCGGTCAAAGAAGCCGACGCCATCTATACCGACGTTTGGGTCTCGATGGGCCAAGAAGGGGAGTCCGTGGAGCGCCTCGTTGCCTTCGCGCCCTACCACGTGGGGGCGTCGCTCATGGGCCTGGCTGCGCCGGGCGCCGTTTTCCTGCACTGTTTGCCCGCCCACCGGGGCGAGGAGGTGGCGGCGGAAGTGATCGACGGGCCCGCCAGCCTGGTGTGGCCCCAGGCTGCCAACCGGCTGCGGGCCATGCGCGGGCTGTTGCTCTGGCTGTTCTCGTGAAGCTCACCAAGACCCAGCGCCAGCACCGTGTCAGCCAGATCCTCGAGAAAGAGGGGGTCACGAGCCAGGCGGAGCTGGTCAGGATGCTGGCCGACGAGGGTGTCGAGGCCACCCAGGTCACCGTTTCCCGAGACCTGGAGGATCTCGGAGCGGTAAAGGTCCGCCGGCCGGGGGGAGCCCTTGTGTACGCTCTGCCGGCGGCCTCCAACGAACGGCCCGAGCCCGAACTTCACCTTCGCCGGGTGCTCGGGGAGTGGGTGGCCGACGTGGCCAGCTCCGGCAACCTGGTGATCGTTCGCACGCCGCCGGGCTGCGCGCACGTGGTCGCGTCCGCGTTGGACCGGGCCGGCCTGCCGGACGTGGTCGGCACGGTGGCGGGTGACGACACCGTCCTGGTGGTGGCGAACGAACGGGTCAAGGGTGCCTCACTGGCCCGCAAGCTCGCCCGCATGGCCGGCCGGGCCACCTAAAGACAGGAGGAACGATGCCCAAAAGGATCGTGCTCGCCTACAGCGGCGGGCTTGACACGTCGGTGCTGGTGCGCTGGATGACCGAGGAGATGAGCGCAGAGGTCGTTGCCCTCGCCGTCGACCTGGGCCAGGGTGGCGATTGGGACGCCATCCGGGCCCGGGCCGTATCGGCCGGTGCCGTCGAGGTGGAGGTCGTCGACGCCAAAGAGGAGTTTGCCTCTGATTTCGTGGCCCCCGCCATAAAGGCGAACGCTCTTTACGAAGGCAGGTACCCGCTGATCAGCTCGCTTTCGAGGCCGGTTATCGTAAAGCACCTGGTGGAGGCGGCCCGCCGGCACGGCGCGGACGCCATTGCCCACGGCTGCACCGGGAAGGGCAACGACCAGGTCCGTTTCGAGATCTCGACCCGCGCCCTGGCCCCCGACCTCGAGGTGGTGGCCCCGGTGCGCACGTGGGGGTTCACGCGCGAGGACTCCATCGATTACGCGCAGCGTTGGGGCATACCGGTGAGCGCCACCAAGGAAAGCCCGTATTCGGTCGACCAAAACCTATGGGGGCGTACGGTCGAGTGCGGGATCCTGGAAGACCCCTGGGTCATGCCACCGGCGGACGTGTACGAGCTGACGGTGGCAAAGGCGGCCGGCGGCGAGCCGGCCGAGGTAACGGTGGGTTTCCAGGACGGGGTACCCGTGGCCCTGGACGGCCGACCGTTGTCGCTCCACGACCTCGTTCCGGCACTGGACGCGGTGGTGGGGCCGTTCGGGTTCGGGCGGGTGGACATGGTCGAGAACCGCCGCGTCGGCATCAAGAGCCGCGAGATC
>JASHVH010000142.1 GCA_030039575.1 Acidimicrobiales bacterium
GTGCGGCTGTCCTCTAGGCTCACGGCACTCCCTCCTCTGAGTTGGCTCTGCGCCGGAGGGCATGGGTCACTCCCTGGGGCCAACTTGGCCCAGTTGCCCCGTCCCGGCCAGCCGTCGACGCTATTCGTGGTCGTCCGGGGCGCGCAAAGGATGGCCGTGACCAGCCATCCCCCGCGTTTCCCCCCACGTCCCGGCAAAGCCCCCTGCGTTATGCCGGAGGCTAGGCCCACCTTCAACCTCCTAGGCCGAGCCAACCCCGCCCTAGTCAAAAACGCCCACAGAAAGGACCCCATGTCACCCCGTCCAGCAAAGTCCTCCCTTCTCCGTCTCCTGTCCACCAACAAGCTCGCCGCCGGCACCGGGCGCACCGGGGCCCTGCGCAGCTCGAGCAAGGCCGTCGGCGCGGGCTGCGCCTTCGCTATTGCAGCTGCTGCCGCCGTACTGCCCGGGACCGCGGCGCTGGCGGCTCCTGCACATGCCATGGTCATCCCCGACCTGTCGGCTCATTACAGCTTCACGACGCTCGGTGACCCCAAAGACCCGACGTTCAACCAGCTGCTCGGCATCAATGACTTCGGGGAAATCGCCGGCTATTTCGGTAGCGGTTCTCCGGCCACCACCCACCCCAACAAGGGCTTTACGGTAGCGCCCTACACCGGCAACCTGTTCATGAACGAGAACTTCACGGGCGCCCAACAGACCCAGGTCACGGCCATCAATGACTGGGGGAACACGGTCGGCTTCTACGCCCTCCCCTCGGGGGCCAACTACGGGTTCCTCGACGAAGACGGCGTCACCTCCTCTGTCAGCAACCCCCTCACGACGTCCAAGCCGCCCGTCAACCAGCTCCTTGGTATCAACAACAACGGGGAGGCGGTGGGTTTCTACAACGACGCCAAAGGCAATCCCCACGCCTACACGTGGGACCGCGTGACCAGGGTGTTCACCCCTCTCAACGTCCCCGGCGCTACCAACACAACGGCTACCGCCATCAACGACCACGGGACGGTGGGTGGCTTCTTTACCGAAGCCAACGGCAATATCGCCAGTTTCATCAGGCAGGGCGCAACGTGGAAGACGTTCGAAGTGCCCGGCTCGACGACCACCGAACTCTTCGGCCTGAACGACGCGGGCACGGCCGTCGGCATGTACGTCGGGCAACATAAGCAAACCTTCGGTTTCATTTACACCAACGGCGCGCTCAAGACGATCAGCGACCCGAACGGCGTCGGGAGCACGATCGTGAACGGCCTCAACAACATCGGCCAGATCGTCGGCTTCTACACCGATAGCAAAGGCAACACGGACGGTTTCGTGGCTTCAGCTCGCGCCGTCGGGATCCCGACGGCTTAACCCTCGGCACACCTCCCCTCCAAACCGCGACAAGGCCGCTTGGGCGCACCCACGGTGCGCCCAAGCTATTCAGTTAGAGGAGCCCATCCCATGTACCCCGAGCCCATTGCACCGGCCACCGCCGACAAGCCTGCGGAGGCACTGAGGTTGGTGTGCGAGGCACTGAGCGAGGGAGACCTCGAGGCGGCCGTCGCCCTTTACGAGCCAGAGGCAACCCTGGCCCTTTTCGCCCAGAAGAGCGCCCGCCGGACCGAAGAAGTTAGGGCGGCGCTGGACGAACTGATGCAGACCAGGCTGCCGGTCCGAGCCGCCATTACGAGGGAGGTCGTCACCGGCGATTTCGCCCTGGTGTTCGCCGTGCGGGGGATCTCGGGCCGGTCGATAGACGGCTCAGTCGTTCAGCTTGCCGGCGAGGGGGGTGCAATGCTCAGACGAGCCGGCCACCACGGCTGGCGGCTGGTCGTCGACGACTGGAACCTGACAACGACCAACGCTTAAGCGGTGGAAGGCCGGGCCCGGGGCGGCGCTCCCAGCAATCGCAGGCCGTAACGCCGCGCCTTCAGGTCCTTTCGCGCCCATCTGGGGCTGAAAAGGTAACTCCAACAACACTTTTCAGCCCCAGAAGGCAAACATGGTCCTGTGTCAGTCGGCGGCAATACCCTCTATGCCTGCACCGAGACCGGCGACGCTGCCGAGGGGGCTCAACGAACCGTCCGAATTGACCTGGAACTCGTCAACCGCCCCTGCGCCACCCGCTTCGGCGTACAGGTAGTTCCCGTTTGCAGAAGCAGCCATATCGATCGGGCCGGCGTCCGTGCTCGCCACGACGCCGGTCGGCCCGACCAATGAAGGGGTACCGTTGGCGGCCACGCTATAAGCACTCAGGTTGTTGCTACCCGCGTTCGCCACATAATAAAAGCCGCCGGCCGGCGTGACCCAGCACAAGGCCGTCTGTCCATCACCTACAGATGGCGACAAGCTGTTGAGCGTGCCGCCCGCCCCCAGCGAAAATGTGTGCAGCGCGCTCGGGCCCGCTTCGGCCAGTACCAACTGTTCGTTCGGGGTAAAGGCGAAGGAGAACGGCACGTTGCTGGCGTCGCTGTTCACGACCGGCGAGGCGGACAACTGGCCGCCCGGCCCCACTGAGAACACATCGACGGCGTTGGTGCTCGACTTGGTCGTAACGAGCAGTTCCGACCCGTCCGGCGAGAAACCAACTTCTCCCGGGGACTCGAGGAAATTCGGCGGGTTAGTGTTGTCGAGCCCAAGAGAACGGGACGAGCCCGGGATGGGGACCAGTTGCTCCCCGAGGACCTGGTAGCCCGTGACGCTACCAGTGCCTCCGGCGTTCAAGACGTAAACCAGGTTGCCGTAGACCGCGATACTGTCCGGGAACTCACCGCCAGTGCTCAAGACCTGTTGAAGGCTGACGTCCCGCCCATCTGCCGAAAGCACCGACAGCGTCCCGCTGCCGGCGTTGACGGCGAAAAGAAGCCGGTGAGAAGGGTCGAAAACGAGCGACCCCTGAGAGGCAAGGTGGTCGACGGCCGAGCCGCTCGCTTGTGCCCCGAGACCTCCGGTCGGCACGACCTCACGCTCGGAGAGGCGGCCGTCGTTGTGCTCGGAGAGGACGATCACCTGGTTACCGGCCGGGTTGTCCGTCTGGACGAAAACGGCGTGACCGAGGCCCTGACCCGGTTGACCAGGGCCAAAAGGGGCCTGGGCGGCAGCAATAGTGGCTGGGCCGAGGACGACGGCTGTTGCCACCCCGGTCGCCAACGCGGCGCCGTGGACCAGTAATTTCATCTCTCGTTCCTTTCAATTGTGACGTGAGGACCAGACGTTCAGTCTTCGTTCCGCCCGGTTCGTTACACTCCCGGCCTATTTTTTTTCCCGCCCCTCGACGACCACCATTTGCCCGGCGACCGACCGGCCCTTATTTCCTCGGCTTGGTACATTGCTTTGCGATGATGCCCTCGGCAACGGACGAGGAGTTCGACGCGGCCCTGCTGGAGGCGTTGCGCCGCGGGGATGAGAAGGCCTTCGCCTGGGTCATCGACGCGTGGTCCCCCGGTATGCTCCGCCTGGCGCGCTGCTATGTCCCGACTGACGCCCTGGCAGAGGACGTTGTCCAGGAAGCGTGGCTCGGGGCACTGCGCGGCTTCGACGGTTTCGAGGGACGGTCCCGGCTGCGGACCTGGGTCCTGCGGATCGTGGCCAACATCGCCAAATCGTGGGGAGAGCGTGAGCACCGGGTAACGCCCTTCTCGTCGGCTTCGTTCGGCGAGGGGCCAACGGTGGGGGCGGAACGCTTCAACCCACCGGGGGAGCCGAAGGCCGGGGCGTGGCGAGCGCTCCCCGCCTCCTGGCCGGCGCTGCCCGAGGGTGAGCTGCTCTCGGCCGAAGCCCTGGCCGTCGTCCGCCAGGCGCTCGCCGACCTTCCCGACGCCCAGCGGGCCGTCATAGCCCTGCGCGATCTCGACGGCTACGGTTCGTCGGAGGTATGCGAGGCGCTCGGGTTGACCGAAGGTAACCAGCGCGTCCTGCTCCACCGTGCCCGCGCTGCTGTCAGGCAGAGGACCGAGTCTTATTTCAGCGACCGCCAAGGGCGTGCTCACGGGGAGGGCCAGCTATGATCTTTCGCCGGCGGCGCCGCCCTGCTCCCCTCTCGTGCCAGGAGCTGGTAGAGCTCGTGACGGATTACCTGGAAGGAGCGCTCGACGAGCAAACTCGGGCCCGCTTCGAGGCGCACCTGGCGGACTGTGACGGGTGCTCGGAATATATCGAGCAGATGAGAGAGACCATCCGCCTGGTTGGCCGGCTGGGCAAGGGGGACCTTCCCCCGCAGGCCCGGGCCAAGTTCATGACCGCCTTTGAGGACTGGAAGACCGAGCAGGGCTGAGGGCCGTCCGGCTCGGCCCGCCGCTCGGCCCGCCACCCCCAGTGCCACCCGGGGCCCGGCGTCTGCTAGCCTCCAGGGCAATTGCGGGCGTAGCTCAATGGCAGAGCTCCAGCCTTCCAAGCTGGTGGTGCGGGTTCAATTCCCGTCGCCCGCTCGCACAAAATCCCTGTCCGTTTAACCGAAGTAGGTTCGCAAAGGTCCCGGTCAACTCGTCTTCGTGGTCGTCAGGGTCATGAATGAACACAACGTCCAACCGGCTGAAACCCGAGACGCCCGAGGCCTCCCTCGACGGCGTCTTCGGCTCCCGCCGGCGAGAAGTCGAACACGGTGGTAGTACCGGTACCAGTAAGGTAACGGTAGCGGGCACCCCCGTCGGGCGTGGGGCGCTTGTTTTTCACCTGTTATCGCTGGCCGTTGCTTTCGGCTTCTGGGCTTGGCTCGACAGGCACCTGTGGTTCTATGGCGACGAGTGGGACTTCCTGGCTAACCGGGGCCTCTTCGCCAAGGCCAGCATCTGGGCCCCACACAATGAGCACTGGTCCACGTTGCCCATATTGCTGTGGCGGGGTCTGTTCTCCGCCTTCCATCTCAGTAGTTACTGGCCCTATCTGGTGCCCACACTGCTCGCCCACGTCGCTGTGGTGCACCTCGTGTGGCGGCGTTGCCTCCGGGACGGGGCCCACCCGTGGGTGGCAACGGCGCTAGCCCTGCTGATCGGCCTCCTAGGCGCCGGCTGGGAGGACCTTATGTGGGCGTTCCAGATCGGCTTTATCGGTTCGCTGATGTTCGGGCTCCTGGCCATGGACATCGGCGATCGAGCCAGCGCCGGCTGGCGCCGCGACGTGGGCGTGAGCGCAGCGGCCACGGCGGCGCTCATGTGCTCTGCGGTCGGCGTCGTGACCACGCTGGCCCTGGCCGTGACCCTGGCCCTGCGGCGGCCCTGGCGCCAGACGGTGCGCGTTTTGTTCGCGCCAACCCTGGCTTTCGTTATCTGGTGGGACCGGATCGGCCGGACTGGGCCGGTGACGATGAAGGACTCCGTAACACCCTCAGTCCTCCAGGGCCTGGCCCCGTTTGTGGCCAGACAGTTGGAGAACGCCGTCGGCACGGGGTCGATCGCCGTTGGGAAGGTCACCCTTGTGTTACTCGGGGTTTGGGCCGTCGTCCACTTGCCGGCGTTGCTCCGGCGCTCCCCTGGGGCTCTCGCCCTGGCAGTAGCGGCATTGGCCTTAGTGGTCTTGGCCGGCTTGGCCCGAGACCGTCACGGGCCGCTGTTCGCGCCGTCCCGCTATGTCTATGTCGAACTTGTCCTCCTGGCCCCCGTTATCGCTCTGGCTTTGAGCCCCGGTGCTTTAAGGCGGCAAGCCGTTGATGCGCCGGCGGTCCGAGCCCGACGGCGGGGCGACATATGGCGCTCCGCCTCCTCCTGGTTAGCACCGGCGGCCCTGGTTTTGCTCGGCGCCTTTATTGCCGGGAATGTCGTTGCCGCTGTGACCAACGCCGGCCAACGTACCGCCGACGTCCAGTCGGTGAAGCTGCAGACCCTGGAGACGGCCGAGCAACTGGCGACGGGCCAGGCTGCGCTCAACCCCTACCCCGTGCCCGACGCCGGCAACTATTCCGGGTACCTCACCGATGAGGACCTCCTCCGGTTTTGGAAAGAAGACCTCATCCCGCACGTCGGCCCCCCGGGCTTGGTGCAAAAGCTGAGCGACGACACGTGGCTGGACGTGGTCGGTACGTCTCAACCTCGCGAAGCCGGACGGTTCCACATGGTCGAGGCCTCGGGCGTGGACGTGCGGCCCTCGAGCAAGGCGTGTGTCCTTGTCCTTCCCTCCACGGCGGCCGCCTCGTTGTGGCTCGCCGGCCCCGGAGGTGGCCCGGGATCGGTCCAGGCTGCTTCGGCTCAACTCACCAAGCTGGGCTTGGCCCTCGGCACGAGCCGAGATGGCAAGGCCATCGTGGCACCTCGAGAACAGCAAATGACGCTGTTCGCCAACCAGCCGGAGTGGATCAGCAGTGCCGCCCGAGGTGACGACCTCGTGCTCCGGTTGGGCCGTACACGGGTCAAGTTGTGCGGGCTGCTGGATGTCCACCCGCCCCGGGTGCCGCGCATTTCTCAGTACTAAAGCACATTCACGGCGGTCTTATTCCTTACCTGTCCCTGTGCCCGTGACGGTAGCTCCGGCCACTGTGCCCTTGCGGGCCGGGCCAGCCTAAGGGTAGTCTTTAATCGGCCGGCGGAACTGGCCGCATAAGGGAGCCGTAGTACTGCGCGGCCGAATGTGGGGGGTTGTCGAGTGCGCATACGCAAGAGCTACCTACCGGTAGCTATTGTTGTTGTCTTTATAGTTATTGGCATTTGTGTACCACTGCTGGCCGGTGCGTCCACGCCCCGGCCTGACGCACGGGCCAGCGCCACCTCGGTCCCTATACCCACTGCGCCGGCCACGACGTTCCTCACTTCTACTGCGACGACAACGACCGAGGTCAGCTTGACAGCGACGACGGGGACTGTGCCCTGCGGGCCCTCTTCGGCCACTGCGTCCCTGGCCGGCATCGACGCCAACGCCGGGACAGCCATAATAACCGTGAGCATCACGACCACCAGCGGCTGCGCATTGACTGCCTCGCCCGGGGCCGCGCTTGTTCCCCTTGCCGCAACTACGGTTTCGTCCGCCACGCCGGTACTGCAGGCCTCACGCCCGTCTGGGACCTCGGGCGCGTCTGGGACCTCGGGGCCGTCTGGAGCCTCTGCCTCGCCCGGGGCCTCCGCCCCGTCTGGAGCCTCGACCCCGCCCGGAGAAAGTCCGGCCCCGGCGGCCGGGCTCCCTTCCATGCTGGCAAAGGGTACGGACGTTTACCTCCAAATAGCGTTTACTGAAGCGACGTCCGCTCAGTCTGAGTCAGCCCCGTTGGTCCAATCGGTACGGGTCCAGTTGCCCGGCGGCGCCGTCGATATCCCTGAGTTCCTCCGTCCCGCAGGCACCCCGTCACTGGTATCGGTCTCCGCGCAACCACCAACGCCGGTCGTCGCGCCGGCTTGCACGTCTGGCGACTTGCATGCCACCGTGTTGCCGGGGCCCGGCGGCGCAGGAAATGTGGCGTTGACGATCGGCCTGACCAACGGCTCCTCGGGCACCTGCACCCTGAACGGGTACCCGGTTATCCAGCTATACGACGGTGCCGGTACACCGC
Source organism: Acidimicrobiales bacterium (assembly GCA_030039575.1). Taxonomy (GTDB): domain Bacteria; phylum Actinomycetota; class Acidimicrobiia; order Acidimicrobiales; family Palsa-688; genus Fen-671. The sequence continues at coordinate 7,454 of JASHVH010000142.1, forward strand.
TTATCACTACTCAACAAAATGGCGCCCAGACTTGGCTGGGACCGCCCGAGGCTTCCGCCCCTGTCACCCTGGCGCCCCAAGGTGCGGTCTCGTTCAACATCACGGCGCGCGACATTGGAGGTCAAGCCCCTTGCGCCGTCGGACAAGAGATGTCGGTCACGCCACCTGGCACGTCAACGGCCTTGACGATCCCTGTGACGGCCGCCGCTTGCAATGGCACCGTCACGGTGGGCGCCTTCCAGCCAGGAGAAACAGCCATCCAATGAGACGACCGGCGAAGACCTTACGACGCTTGGCCATCGCCACTATGGCGGCCAGTTCGCTCCTGGCCACACAGGCTGCGGTGGCCCATGCGGCCGATTCGCCCGCGGGTTTCTACTACGGAGCGGACAGCGATAGCCCGACACCCGGCTCGAGCCCACTGCCCTACCGGGAGCCGGGTTGCACGCCTGCGGCCGACTTCGCCTCTTACGTCGGTGAGATCGGGAGCGGCCTGCTGTTCAGCAGCCAGGACCCCGACGGTTATACGCCTGGTTTTGGCATTGGTTGGAACGCGACCGACGCTTCTGAAGCAAACGTCGATCACTTCACCTACGGCATTGGTGAGGGCGCAGGCGCCTATTTCTGGCTATTGGGCCCGGACTGGCAAGGCGATGACCTGAGCGGCGGTAACTTCGGCAGTTCGGTCGTCGGTACCCCTGCCTACAAATGGGGAGAACAGCAGGGACAGGCCGCAGATGCGGACTGGCAACGCTGGTACGACGACGGCGCCAACAGGATGCCTTTCAGGGTCATTTGGGCGGACGTAGAGAACGGCGACGGCGATGGTTACCCGGATTGGGCACACAATGGAGACCCGAACGGATGGTTCACGGACTCAACGACAAATGCAAAGGACGACCAAGCCAATTTCGCCGTTTGGGCGGGTTTCCGGGACAAGGTCAACGCCATCAATGATGGCCACGTGCCTGGCATGTATTCTTCCCAGAGCCAGTGGGACACATTTGTCGTGCCTCAGGTGGGTACGTACAACACGATCAGCGGGTACAACATATGGACGGCTGAGAATGATTCCGGCGTAACTCTCGAATGCCCGTCCGGCTGGTCACAGAGCGTGGAGGGCGGCGGGACCAGCCCGGCCCTCTATTTTGCGGGTCAGTCGAGTGCCTCGCCGAACGCCACGATGTGGCAATGGAGCACCAACGGGTCAGGAGACTGGGACCAAGTTGACGCGAACCGTTTGCCGGCCGACTACTAGGGCGCGTGCCCGACCACCGCTGGCGGGCGTAGCGTTGTAGATCTTCACAGAAGATGGTGGCAATCAGGCTTAGACGAGGTGCGTTAGCGTCAGTGTTGGCAGGGGCGGCCCTGTCGGCTGGCTTGACAATAAGTGGCTGTGGCGCAGCGGTACCGGCCGCCCATGTCAAAACCCCGAGCACTTTTGTAGCCGCGCCAGTGGGAGCACCGCCCGAGGGTATCGACCTGTATTCCTTGGCCACAGGGCGGCTCGTCCGCAAACTGGTGGCCGATGCCATTGAGCCCCAAACCGCCGATGATGGGCGGGTAGTGTACTTCCTCCGTGGCCCGACAACGCCTGGCGGTTGCCAATACAGCGTTTGGAAGGTAGCGACGACGGGTGGGCCGGCCCACGATGTCGGCATTCGGCTCAATGGCGTAGTTATGGGGGTGAGCCCTGACGGGCGCTTCCTAGCGTACGCCAGCCAGCCGGGAGGCTGTCACCCCGTGGGGCCCACTTACCTCACCACGATTGCACTTAGTTCACGCCACGAGCACGTCGCTCGGTTGTCGTCACCGGTTCAGTCGGTGGCTTGGTCGTCCAACGACCGGAGCGTCACGGTCGAAGGCTACGGGGGCCCGTACGGCTCCCCCGTCGTACAGGTTGAGCGGGACGTCTGGTCTGCCAAACCCGCCCAGGCCAGCTCGCACCCACCGTGCCCGCTCGACGCTCCCTATTGCGGCCAGTCCTACCCGCAATATGACGGGCGGAACGACCTGTTTTACATAGCGACGGTCGACCCTAACCCCAAACGCCCCTGCGCGGTTTACCGCTGCACCTCTCAGACCTACGTGCTGACCGAGGTCCGCCGGGGCAAGGCACTGGCCTTGGCCCGGACGACTGGCCAGGCCGGGCTCGGTTCCTGGTTAGCAGTCAGCCCTTCGGGCACAACCGCCGTCTACACCGTGGCGTCGGGTGGCTCTCTGCACACCTTCATCTGGTCTGCGGGCAACGTCAGGCGGGTGCCGGCTCTCGTTTCTCAAGAGAACATTTAGTACGAAGCCAAGCACCCGAAGGTGTGAGCGAGCACCTCTGGGGCTTCCATAGCCCGCATATCAAACCGCAGGTGCCATGTCCGGCGCGCAAGGCAAAAATTGACCTCTCAGGACCACGGCCTCCGGGACGATGCAACGTCTGACCGGCACCGCGCTACCGTGACAATCTTCATAAGTGCGACCCTTCGGGGCATCGTCCGAAACCCGGAATATCGTGGCGTGAGCGACGGCTCCACCGGGACGTACCCACGGCTCGGTCCCCACCACCTGGCCGGGATTGGTCGTGACGCACAGGACCACGTCGCGGAGCGACATGCCGGCGGCGATGAGCTTCGACATCGTCGTCGCCAGGTCACGCACGGGGCCGCCTATGTTGCGGGCGTGAAGGTCGGTGCTGATAGTAAATGGCGGCCAGCCCGCATTGATTGCTCGCCATGCGGTCTCCCAGCGAAAGCTCGCCCCCCCGTGGCCCACGTCAAGGAGCACCCCACGGTCTATCGCCCGCCGAAGTGCTTGGCTCGGCGAGCCATCGGCGCTCCAGGGTGCCCCGACCTTGCCGTGGTAGCAATGGGTGACGACGTCTCCCTCGTCCAGAAGGTCAAGGACGTCTTCCACCAGCGGTGGCGCCTCGCCAATGTGCACCATAAGCGGTAAACGGGCGTTGCGCGCCACCAGCCGAGCCAGCTTGAGCGGCTGCAGGCCGCTGGCGCCCACGACGGCGCCACTTGAACGCACTTTCACGCCGCATATGAAGGCCGGGTGGCGATCGATGGCGCCCAAGGTCCTGTCGACGTCCAGCCACGACAAGTCCGCCAGCTCTCGAAGGTGGACCAACCCGTGAGAGCCGATGTTGAGCCAGGCGCGGACAGGAGTGCGGGCGGTGGGCACCACGTAGCGGGCGAGCCCGTCCACAGTGGCCTCTCCGGAGCTGCCAGCGTCGGCGACCAGCGTCACACCCGTCCGGTACCCAGCCGTGTCCGGGTGCACGCCGAGGACGGTGACCCCGTCGTAAACGTGAGCATGGAGGTCGACCCAGCCAGGTGAGATGTACCAGTCCGTTCCCGGCCCGGGGGAGCTCTCGAGTTTCCAGCCGCCGGGTGCCGGTGCTATCCGGACGACCTCGCCCGCTTCGGTGTGCCCGCCAACTACCCGGAGCGCGGTCTCCGTCATCATACGTAGAGCAGTCGAGCGCATCCCCGGCGGCTCGAGCACTGGCTCTCCTAACACTTCGTCAAGCGACATCGTACTAACGGCCTAGATCACCTGTCCCACGGCGTCGCCGGGCCTAGCATTACGTCGCTGCCCCATGAACACCCGGCCACCGCCACAGGCTAACCAGTGGCGCCGACCCAAAGGCTTATCTGACGTGACGGTCGCGTTGGAGTACGTGTGCGACGATTGTGCCCGCCCGTTCGGGCTGGACCGGCCGGAGACGACGTGCAAAGCGTGCGGCGGTCTTTTGGAGGTCCGTTACGACCTCGACGCTCTGCCTCGGGACTTTCGCGAGCGGGCCGCCGCCGGACGCCCGATGGCGATGTGGCGATGGCGCGCGTTGCTTCCTCTCCCGGACGGTGCCGTTCAGGTCAGCCTGGGCGAAGGGGATACACCGCTCTTGCGCTGCGACCGGCTCGCCGGACAGCTGGGCGTCGGCAAGCTCTGGTTGAAAAACGACGCTCAAATGCCAACCGGGAGCTTCAAGGACCGGGGGTTCAGCCTGGCCGTAAGCATGGCAGTGGCCTTAGGGGCCCGTCGGGGCCTCACGTACTCGTCCGGGAACGCAGGGGCGTCACTGGCTGCTTACGCGGCCCGAGCAAACATCGATGTAGTAGTCCTGGCGGACTATCTCTGCAACCCGGTGAAGCTGGCCGCGATACGCGCCTACGGCGCCCATGTCTTCCGCGTTCGTTCCCGTTCGACGGCCGAGGTCTTCAAGGCGCTCGAGCACCTCGGGAGTGAGGCACCCTACTCGTTTGTGAACTTCCTCAACCCTGTCCGGCACGAAGCGATGAAAACCTACGCGTACGAAATATGCGAGGCGCTCGGGTGGCGCGCCCCCGATGTGATGGTCCACCCCGTGGGCACCGGTGGAGGGCTCTATGGGGCCTGGAAGGGGTTCAGCGAACTTTACGAACTGGGGTGGACCGAAACCGTGCCGCGTATGATCGGCGTCCAGCCATCCGGCTGCGCTCCTATCGTTATGGCCGTCGCGGATGGCGCGTCTTTCGCGGGACCGGCCGGTGACCCCAGCGCCACAATTGCCCAGAGCATAGCGGGAGGTTCTCCGATCAAGGGCGGCCGGCGGGTGCTGGCTGCCATCAGGCGATCGGGCGGCACGGCCGTAGCCGTGTCCGACGACGAGATCAGGCGGGCGATGGCGCTCGTAGCCGGCGAGGGTGTGCTGGCTGAGCCCTCAGCTGCAGCGCCCGTGGCAGCACTGGGCCGCTGCCTTGCGGAAGGCAAGATCCGGCCAAACGAAGAGGTCGTTTGCGTGATAACGGGGTCTGGGCTCAAGCAGCCAACGGAATTGGCTTCAACCGTACCGGCGGCCCCCCCCTTGGAGCTCAATGCCGACGCAGCGGAGATCGCACAGGCCCTTGCCAGCGTCTGGCCCGTGGCCACCTAGGGCTGGCCCCCACCGCCACCGAAGTAGACTCCGAGCCGCGCGGCTGTCAACGATGAGGGCTGCGGTTACGGGTTCCTCAGGAAAGACGTGGAAGATGCAGTTCCCAAATAGCGTAGAGATCGTAGACGTGACCCTGCGCGACGGCCTCCAGAGCCTGGAGAAGGTTTACCCCACCCGGCTCAAGCTCGAGATATTGGACCGGCTTCTGGCCGTCG
>JASHVH010000143.1 GCA_030039575.1 Acidimicrobiales bacterium
GTGGTCAGCGGCCAGGCCGTGCCCCGGCCAACAGGGATGGTCGGTGGGGGGAAGGAAGGGCCCGAGCACCAGCCGAGCCGGCGCCTCGACGTCGAGGTGGAACTTGGCTTTGTGGTCGGCGTGGGCAACGAACGCAGCGAACCGGTGCCGGCCGGGCGCGCCGGCGAGCACATTTTCGGTGTGGTGCTCGTGAACGACTGGAGCGCCCGCGATATCCAGGCGTTCGAGTACCGCCCGCTCGGGCCCTTCCTGGGGAAGTCCTTCGCCACTTCGGTCTCCCCCTGGGTGGTCCCCCTCGACGCATTGACGCCCTGGCGAGTCGCCGGCCCGGCCCAGGACCCGCGCCCGGCCAACTACCTGCAGGCGCCCGAGCCGAGGGGGTTAGACATAAACCTGGAACTGGCGCTCAACGGTACCGTGCTGAGCACCATGACCTCGGCCGGTTTGTACTGGTCGATGGCCCAACAACTGGCCCACATCACCGTCAATGGCGCGGCCACCCGTACTGGCGAGTTGTTCGCTACGGGCACCATCTCCGGGACCGGGCCGGGGACGGCGGGTAGCTTGATGGAACTCACCTCGGGGGGTCGCGAACCGATCTTGCTCCCGGACGGGACGAGCCGTACGTGGCTGGAGGACGGTGACGAAGTAACGGTCCGGGGCTGGTGCGGGACGCGTGGCGCCCCCGCGTGGATCTCGCTGGGCGAGGTGCGTGGCCGCGTCCTCCCCGCGAACGCGTCGACATCCGGACTGGGTAGGGAAAACCGAGAGGAAGTGGTCCGCTTATGAGGTACGTCTCGGTAGGTGAAGTACCAAGAAAACGCCACACGCTTTTCTATGAACCCGGCGGGGCACGGCTCGCCGAAGAGTTGATGGGCGAGCAAGGTTTCCACGGTGCCTCCTCGTTGCTTTACCACCGGCACTCGCCGAGCGCCCTGTCGTCCGTTAAGGCCGTGGAGCACCAGCCGGCACAAATGCAGGCGAACTACCCGCTCGCACCGTGGCACCTCCGCCTGACGAAATTGAGCGCCGGCGGGGACGCCGTGACCGGCCGCGTCGCCTTGCTCGCCAGCGAGACGGTAACGGTCAATTACTTCTCCGCTGACGCCGAGAGCACGCTTTTCCGGGACAGCCGGGGCGATGAACTGTACTTTGTCCAATCGGGCGGCGGTGTCCTGGAAACGGTTTTCGGAGCTCTGGACCTCCGGCCCGGTGACTACGTCCTGGTCCCCGCGTCCACTGTTCACCGGGTCGTGCCCGACGGTAACTCCGGGCCACTTCAGGGCCTGGTGCTCGAGGCCAACGGGCACATCGATGTACCGGCGAAGTACCTTACGCCACGGGGGCAACTAAGAGAGGGCGCTCCCTACAGCGAGCGGGACTTCCGCGCCCCACAGGTACCGCTGCTGGTTGACGAGCCGGACGTAGACGTGTTGGTCGCCACCCGGGCCGGCTTCAGCCGGCACCGCCATGTCTCGCACCCCTTTGACGTCGTCGGCTGGGACGGTTGCCTTTACCCATTTGCCTTCTCGGTCCACGACTTCGAGCCCATCGTCGGGCGCGTCCACCAGCCGCCGCCCGTGCACCAGACCTTCGAAGGCCCCGGCTTTGTAGTGTGCAGCTTCGTCCCGCGCCCGTACGATTTCGGCGAAGGAGCAGTGAAAATCCCGTACCACCACGCCAACGTCGACTCCGACGAAGTCATCTTCTACGTGAGCGGTGACTTCATGAGCCGAGCGGGTTCAGGCATCGAAGCGGGCTCGCTCACTCTCCACCCCGCCGGCTTCGTCCACGGGCCCCAACCGGGCAGCGTCGAGGCGTCGCTGCTGGTGGACCGCACGGATGAACTGGCGGTCATGGTCGACACCTTCGCGCCGCTCGCACTGAGCGAGGAGGCGCGTCGCGTCAGCGACCCGACGTACGTGCTCAGTTGGGCGCGCCGTGACGACGACTGAACGACGCACGGAAAAACCGGTGAAGGCTGGGAGCCGGACAGCCCCGTAGCCAAAAGCCGGTCGGGAACGCCTGTGGCTCAGGAAGCCGAAGGCCCACACACCGAATAAACCTCCCGACGCAACGCCCGGTTCCTGCGCCGGTCGCGCCCGAAATGGACGGCGTTTGTCAGCAAGACGGCCCAGTACTCTGACGCCGGGTCGAAAGCAATGCTGGTGCCGGTGAACCCCGTATGGCTGACCGATGTCGAAGGCCAGTTGTCGGGCAGGAAATCCAAGGCGTCGCCGCGCAACACCCACCCGAGGCCGCGGCGCCCATTGAGCCCCTCCGTTTGGTCCCGGCACGCTTCTACCCGCCAGCCCGCCAGTGGTGACGTCTCCGAGCCACCGCCCAGCCAGGCGCCGATATACCGGATAAGGTCGTCGATCGTCGAGAACAGCCCGGCATGGCCCATAACACCGCCGAAGAACCGGGCGTTCTCGTCGTGGACGACGCCGGCTATAGGTACTCCATCGGGGCCTGGTTCGGTCGCCGCCGTGCGCCACCACTCTTGCTTTTTCGGGTTAAAGCACGTCGAAGTCATGTCGAGCGGTGCGGTGACGAGCTCGGCCACGGCCGCGTCGAGCGTCGTCCCGGACACGGCTTCCACGACCTCGCCGAGCAGCATGTAGCCGACATCCGAGTACATCACCCGGGCCCCCGGGGCCGACTGCAGGGGCGTCCGGCGCAACGATTGGCGAGCCAGGCCGGGGCCGATTGCCCCCTCCCAAAAGTGGACTTCTGCCGGCAATCCCGAGGTGTGGCACAGCAAATGGCGGATGGTCACCTCCTCCCTTAAGTCGCCCTCGAATTCCGGTACGTAAGCACACAGGTGGTCCTCCAGGCTCAAGCGGCGGTCGCCGGCCAGGACCAAGATGCTCGGGGTGGTGGCCACCACCTTGGTCAGGGAGGCCAGGTCGAACAGCGTGTCGCGCCCCATCGGACGAACCGCCCCACCCAAGTGCTGCGCATCTCCGGCCACGACGAGGTCGTCGAGTTGCCGGCCCAGGCCGGCGGCGAACACGGCCCCCGGGACCGAACCAGTGCCCACGGCCCGCTCTAAGACCTCCTTCGCTCCCGTCCGGCGGCCTTGCCGGCGCGGCGGGCTCGACGGGACGGTCATGAAAGGGCACGTCCCTCGGCTTCGTACAGCCGCCTCGGGTCGGCCACCAAGACAGACGGGGGGACATAGCGAAGCGGGTCGTGGTCGGCTGACCACCAACCGCCGTCCAGGTCGTGGCCCCGGTGCGGTGGGAGGGTCGAAGCCAGGGTGGCGGCTACGGCCACGGTGGCAGGGGGTTCGAGCATGCACCCCACGACGACTTCCAGCCCACAAGCATGAGCGGTAGAGATGAAATCGCGGGCGGGGCGCAACCCGCCGCACTTGGCCAGCTTGAGGTTCACAGCGTCCGCCGCTTGGGCCTCGGCCACCCGCAAGACGTCCCGGGCCGAGTGCACTGACTCGTCGGCCAGGACAGGAGCGAGGCCGTGACGGGTCACGGCTGCCATACCCGCCAGGTCATCCGCCGGGACGGGCTGTTCGACCAGCTCCGGCCGGGCCCCGGTGCGTTCCAGCCGGTCGAGCACGGCCAGCGCCGTCTTGGCCGTCCAGCGCTGGTTCGCGTCCAGGCGTAAGCCGACCTCGGGCCCGACCGCCCTGGCCACCGCCGTGACACGGGCGACGTCGAGGTCGACGTCATCTCCGCCCACCTTCAGCTTGAGGATGTCGAAGCCCTCCTCAGCCCGCGCCGCAGCCTGTTCGGCCATTGTGCTGGGGTCGGCCAGGCTCACCGTAATGTCGGTACGGACAGGCCCGCCCACCGCCCCCAGGAGCGGCGCCAGGCCACCCAGGGGGCAAGCCAGAGCGGCGTGCAGCGCCAGGTCGACGGCACATTTAGCCGTTGTATTGCCGTTTATAGCGTCCTGCAGCCGGCGGAAAAGCTCTTCGTGCTCAGCCAGAGGGACGCCACCGACCGCGTCCACCAACGGGCCCGTGACGGCCGCGCTAATGGAACCCGCCGTCTCCCCCGTAATGGGGGGCGTAGGGCTAACCGAGGCCGCGGTGACCAGGGAGCCGGACCAGTGGACCTCCACCTCGACTACGTCAAGCTCCTTTACTTCGCGCAACGCGGTCCGGAACGGTGCTCGCAACGGGCGGCGGGTGGCCTGGCAGACAACCCGCTCGACCACGAGGCCGTCAATCGGGGAGCTGCGCTCGGGAGGACCGGCCACTGGCAAACGCTAGCAACTGCCCCGTCGGCGCCGCGTTTGGCGGCGCTGACGAAGTGGAGCGCGAGGCCACGTACGGCCTTGCCCTAGCCGGGGCCCCGAGGATCTCCAGCGCCGGCGGCTAGTTTCTCCACCGTGATGGTCAATTGAGCGCGAACCGCCCCGCAGCAGACGGAGATGGGCGGTTGTCCCATGAGGCCCTGGTCGACGTCATTGCCAAGCTCGACGCTCGGTGCCACGGGCGTCTCGGAGTGGCCGCCCGCCGGCTCGGCACCGAGGAGGAGGTGCTTTGGCACGGCCAGGACCGGTTCCGCACGGCGAGCACGATCAAAGTGGCCATACACGCTGCACTGTTGGCAGACGCGAGCGCCGGTCGTCTCGACCTTGGCCGTCGCGTCCCGGTGACCCTCTCCGACCTGACCGGCGGGTCGGGAGTGCTGAGCGTGCTCCACCCCGGGATCGAACCCACCGTCGCAGACCTGTGCACCCTGATGATCGTGATCTCCGACAACACCGCCACCAATATGGTCATCGACCTGCTGGGAGGCGTCGACGAGGTTAACCAAAGGGCCCGGGCACTCGGGTTCGGCGACATCGTCCTGCACCGTCGGCTGCCCTGGTCCCCTCCACCCCTGGTGGCGGGCCCACGCCCGCCCCCTGCCGGCCCGGTAGGGCCGTTTGGTACGGCGACGCCGGCGTCGCTCTGCCGGCTCGTGAGCGAAATCAAAACTGAGGCCCTCGTTGATGGAACCGCCTCGCGGCTCATCCTCGCCACCATGGCGCACCAGCAGATCCACACAGGCGTGCCGCGCGCCTTTGTCGAGTTGTCCCCACCCGGCGACGAGCCGGGCAAATGGCCGAGCGTCGCCAACAAGACGGGATCCATCGAAGGCTGCCGCGCGGACGTCGGCGTGATGACGCTGCCGGGCGGGCCGATCGTGGCCTACGCCGTCATGGCCGACGACCTGGCCGACGAAACGATGACACCACTGTCGGAAGGTGACGAAATCCTCGGCCGGGTTGGGGCCGCGCTACTGAGGCGGTGGTGGGAAGGCCCCGGTCCTGTGCCGGTCCGAGCCGGGTGGCCGTAACGAACGGCCTGCCTACGGGGTCTGGTCAAGGCGTCGGGTAGGAAGGCCCGGGCGCCGATTGGTGAGGGCGTCACTGCCCGCGAATTGAGCCCGGCTGCCCGCCGTCGCCTCGATCTCGAGCAGACGGTTCCATTTCGCCGTGCGCTCCGAACGAGTGGTGGAGCCCACTTTGATCTGGCCGGCGCGCCACCCCACGGCCAGGTCGGCCAGCCAGCTGTCCTCCGTGTCCCCTGAACGCGCCGACACGATCGTGGCGTAGCCCGCACCCTGGGCTGCCCGCAGGACGTCCTCGGCCCGGGTGATGGTGCCGGCCTGGTTCGGTTTGACCAGGACGGCATTGGCAACGTCATCTGCGATCCCTCGCCGGAGCCGATCGAGTTGAGTGGCGAACAGGTCGTCGCCAACCAACTGCCGCCCGCCGTCCATCAGGATGCCCGCGTCGCGCCATCCGGCCCAATCGTCCTCGGCCAGGACATCTTCGAGGGAAACGACGGGGTACCGCTCGCACCAACCGGCCAGCTCTAAAAGCCAACCGTCAGAAGGCAAAGCACGACCCTCGGACCTGAGCTGGTAGGTGGTCCCGTCGAAGATCTGGTTGGCGGCCACGTCTATGGCCAGAGCGACCTGTTCGCCGGGGACGAGACCAGCCCGGGAAATCCCCTCTGTAACCAAGGCCAGGGCGGCTTCGTTGGTGGCGAGGCCGCCGGCCAAGCCCCCTTCGTCGGCCACCAGCGCCGAGTTCCCGCCGGCGGCGTCGAGCAGTTCGGCACTGCCCGCACGGGCCCGCCAGGCCCACTCCATCGATTGGGCGAAACTGCCGGCACCGACGGGCACGGCGAGGACATCCTGGATGTCAAGGGCACGGCCGGCGTGCGCCCCGCCGGAGACCACATTGACCATCGGCAAAGGGAGCAGCGGTTCTTCCCCGCTGTCCAGTACCTGCCATAGCGGCCGTCCGAGCCCGTTCGCGCCGGCCACCGTCACAGCGACCGAAAGGGCCAAGACGGAGTTCGCTCCGAGGCGGCCGAGGCCGGCCGTCCCGTCCAGTTCCTCCATGACGGCGTCAACCCCCGCCCGGTCCACGGCGTCCATTCCCACCACCGCCGGAGCCAGGACGTCGTTCAAGTTCCGCACGGCATTACTGACCCCGAAACCACCGAAGCGGTCGTCCCGGTCCCGTAACTCGACCGCTTCGTGACTGCCGGTCGAAGCCCCGGAGGGCACTATGGCACGGCCCTGCGCCCCGCCGGCGAGCCGAACGCGGCAGCCGACCGTCGGCCGGCCCCGTGAATCGAACGCCTCCCAGGCAAAAACGCCGGCGACCCGGGTACCTCTCATTCGCAAGCCAGGTGGCGAACCTCGCCGAGGTCGACGAGCTTCCCGGGCGGTTCTACGAGCAGCAACTCCCCAAACCTCCTGACCCGGGCCTGCTCATCGGCCGACAGGTACTCGGCAGGTGATTTCCCGTCAACTCGGGCCAGCAAAAGACAGCCGACGTGGCCCAGGACGTAGGGCCAAGACGGGAGCAGTTCGGCTGGCGCTCCCGCCTCGTAGGTAGTGGCGAAGTCGGCCGCACACCGGTCGTACGCGGGCGCAAGTTCAGGCCGGTGCACGGACTTGAGCATCAAATGGCAGAGCAGGAAGGCCACGTCGAAGGCGGGGTCGCCCAAGTGGGCGACCTCGAAGTCGATGACCCACAGATCGGGTTGGGGGCCGACCAGGACGTTCTTCGGGGAGAAATCGCCATGCACCAAACACAACTTCCGGGCCAGCATCTCGTCCGCAAGTGCGAGCACGGCGCCCGAAACGGAAGGGAGTCGCTGAGCAATCGTCCGGTAATAGGGCTCGACTCTTAGCGCCTCGAAGCGCTCTTGCTGATAGAGGCGCTCGGACAGCCGGGCCCCGTGCAATGTGGCGTTATGCCACCGGGACAGGAGCGAGCCTAACCTGGCCGCCCGTTCGTAGTCGGCCGTCCCGCAAAGCAATAATGACTTCCAGTCCTCCCAGTCGCTGGGGGCTCGCTCGACCACGAGGGCGCACCGCTCCGGGTCGCGGTCAAGCACCCGCGGCACGGCCCCAGGCGTCAGCCGGCCGGCGAGGTCAAGCGCTTCTGCCTCGGCCAACGCCCGGTCGCGCGGCGCCCACCACGGGTCCGCGACGCGCAGGCGCCCCAAAGCTTGTTTGACCACCATCGACCCTGGGCCTTCGCCCACGGCGAGCACGATATTGGACACGCCTCCGCCCAGGGACCGGACCACGCTGCCCGCGGGCGGCCCCAGGCCCCTCTCCGACAGGTAAGCGAGGACGTTGTGGGCATCGAGTACATCATCGTCGTTATCGGTGGCGTGGCGAAAATTGGTCATGTTTGGGGCTGGGAAAGGTTTCCTTTTATCGGTCCCGAGGGGATCATCCTCAACTGGAGGAGTACGGCATCCACTTGTCTACTCTTTGGCGCGACCCCGCGGGAAGGACGGCGCGGAGCACGGAGT
>JASHVH010000144.1 GCA_030039575.1 Acidimicrobiales bacterium
CGGGTCGGAGCGCACCTCCTCGACGGTCCGGTCCATCCCGGGCCAGGCGGGGGCTAGCACCGTGTAGCCCCTGCTGCTGTAGCGCGAAACCCAATGCTCCCAGCACAGGGGTGTCATCCATAACCCATGGATCAACACGATGGTGTCGGTTGGCCGAGTACCGACCGGGTTCATATCCCCTCCTCGTCGATAAGAGATCTGTCGTGGTCGTGAACGAGATGACGCGGGGCCCAGTGATCGTGCGTCCTGGGGCCGGTGCCACAAGCCGTTTTCTTTGGCTATTGGGATCCTCGTCGTTTGTCAGGGGCGACGCATCCGCATGGTGACCTAATTCAGCGAGCCTGGTAAACGGGTGAAACGTTAGGTCTCTGGAGAGGTGGTCGGCCTTGACCGGGCCAGCGCCACGGCAAGCTCGGCCCTGGACGTGATGCCGAGCTTCGGGAACAGCCTGTAGAGGTGTGACGCGACGGTACGACGGGAAAGGAACAGTTGCTCGCCGATCTGGCGGTTTGTCAACCCCGTGGCCGCGAGTTCTGCAACCTGCACTTCCTGGGAAGTCAATCGTGCGAGTGGGGGCGCCGCCTCAGTCGGCTGGGTGGCCTCACCCGAAGCGCGGAGCTGTTCGCGCGCTCGAGCCGCCCATGGAGCAGCCCCCAGCGCCTCGAACGATTCGCGCGCCAGGCGCAGCGATTGGCGAGAATCGGCCATACGGTGCTTGCGGCGGAGCCACTCTCCGTAGGCGAGCTGCAGACGGGCCCGAAAAAAAGGCCGTCGTGTCTCGTCCGACGCGAGGGCTTCAAGGAAGGCGTCCTCGGCGTCGGCGTCGGCACTTAGCAGCGGCCGGGAGTAGAGCAGCCCAAGCCGCAAGACTATGGCAGGGGTCTGGAGGGCCAGGTTCTCGCACTCTGCTACCACCTCCGTTGCTCGTTCACGATGCCCGGTGCGAACGGCCGCTTCGACGAGGTAGCCGAGGGCACCGTGACGCTCGGCGCGGTGGTAGGCCGGGTCCGCGGGGTCGAACACCCGGGCCAGCTGCCGGTAAGCGTCGTCATAGGCCCCGCGTCCCAGAGCAGTGATACCCCGGGCGATCTGGAGGACGCAAAGGATATTGCTGAGCCCGCTCGGCAAAGCGGCCGCCTCGACCTCGCAGGAGAGCCTGTCGGCCAGGTCGTGATCGCCGCGAATGCCCGCGGCCGCGGACTCTGCCGCTTTGGCACCGGCTGCCCACAACGGTTGGCCGGTCTCGGCGCCCATGCGGGCGGCCTCGCTGGCCATGGTGTCGATCCGGCTCCAACTGCCGAGCTGGATGGTGCTCCAAGCCTGCATAGCCAGGACACGGGCGAGCAGGCCCAATCGTCCCTGGGCTCGCATAGCTGTGGCCGCGCCGGCCAACAACTGGACCGCGAGCTGCGACTCCCCGATGGTGTGAGCCGAAAGGCCCCGAAGGCACGCGAGAGTAGGGTCGTCATCGGCGGTGACCGTGATGTCGGCCAGACGGTCCGCAACTGTCGCGCAGTACTTAACCGGAGACGCCACGGCGAGCACGGCGAGCAGACGGGGGTCGTCCTTTTCGGCTCCCAGGCTTTCGGCGGTCGCGGTTATGCGATCGGTCACCGAGTCGTCCATCGGGGCCCACCACGACCTCCACGCCGCACCGAGCAACAGGTCAAGGGCGAGTCGCACGTCTCCGTCCGACGCGCACGTTTTGGCGTCTGCTACCAGTCCAAGTGCCCGAGCGCTGTCACCCGGGACCCCGTCGTCGAAGCGGTCGCGGGCCCAAGCCGCCCGGGCCTTCGCTTTGCGGGTTAGTGGTTCGTCGCTTACCCGGGCCAGCAGCCGGCCAACGATGTCCGCCCGTCCAAGCTCTACGGCGAGGTCGGCGGCTCGTAGCAGGCGGTCGACCCGTCGCTCGGGTTCGGCGGTAAGGATGGCGGCCCTCTCTAGGCCAGTCACGGCCGCGGCGACGGCCCCTCGGCTTTCGGCTCGGTCGGCTACCGACTCCAGGTCTTGAGCCACGTTGTCGTCTGGGCCAAGCGCCGCGCTGGCGCGGTGCCAGGCGACCCGGTCAGGCTCGGCTATGGTCTCCGCCAACGCCGAGTGGACCAACCGTCGTTGCTCGTCGGTAGCCGATTGGTATATGGCCGAGCGGACCAGGGGGTGACGGAAACGGACAAGGAGATCCTCGACGCTGAGCAGACGGGCCTCGATGGCAGGCGTGACGGCCTCCTCGCTGACGGCGGCGCCCAGGTAGGCGCTCGTGGCTGAAAGCACTTCGGCCAGGACCGGGCCGTCGTCTGCCGCCGCCACCAGCAACGCTGATCTCGTCATGGCCGGGAGGTCGCGTACTCGAGCCAGGAACGTGCTTTCCAAACGTTCCGTCAGTTCCGGACTGCTTGAGTCGCCTAGAAAGCTGAACTGACCGGTGGCCGCCGCCGCCGCGAACTCGATCAACGCCAGCGGGTTGCCCCCTCCTTCAGCCAAGACGCGGCGGCGATCGGCCGGCGCCAGGCCCGGGGCGCAGGTGTCGAGCAAGTCCGCCGCCGCGTGAGTGTCGAGCTCGTCGATGGTTAGGTCGACCAAACCGGCGTCGAGCAGTGCGCTCTCGTAACCATCGGTGATAGCGACCACCATCACCACTGGCTCCGCCCGTAGTCTGCGGGCGACGAAGGCTAGGACTTCGGAGGTGCCCGGGTCGAGCCACTGGGCGTCGTCAACGGCGATGACCAGACGCGAACCGGAAGCGCGATCAGTTAGCAAGTTCAAAACGGCCAGCGCGATGAGGAAAAGGTCGGGGGCCGACCCCCGCTCGACACCGACAGCGCCGAGCAGCGCGGCCCGCTGAGGTGCGGGCAGCTGAAGGTAGCTGCCAAGAAGGGGCTGAAGCAGTTTCTCCAAACCGGAGAAGGCCATATCCGCCTCGCCTCGGGTGCCGGCAGTTCGGATTACGAGCAGGTGGCGGTCCGTGGCTCGTCGTTGCACTTCCGCGAGCAAGGCCGACTTCCCGACCCCGGGAGCCCCGTGGAGGACAAACCCGCCCCCTCCCGGCTCCCCGGGGTCGAGCAACCCGGAGATAACTTCGAGCTCGCCGTGGCGGCCAACCAGCCCCGCGTCGAAGGTCGCGGGCTGATGGCCGTCAGTAAGTTCGGCCATTCCCGTTCGTGCTCAGGGCGTCGGCTAACTGGGACCGGGAGGTGATGGTCAGTTTCGGGAACAACCTGTAGAGATGCGTGGAAACGGTCCGTGGCGATAAGTAGAGCTCCTGCGCGATCTCTCGGTTGGACAACCCTCGGGCGGCCAGGACGGCTATCTGCATTTCCTGCGCCGTCAACTGGTCGATCGCCCGTGGCACAGTCGGGCCGACCTGATCACCAGAAGCGGCGAGTTCGCGCCTGGCTCTGTCTGTCCACGGGTGCGCGCCGAATGCGGCAAAGGTATGACGGGCCGCCCGCAATGGGGCCCGGCTCTCGGCGATCCGCCGCTGCCGTCGCAGCCACACGCCGTACGAAAGCTGAGCGCGAGCGCGCATGAACGGCCAGTCGACGAGCGCCGTCAGGGCCTTCTGGTAGAGCGGCTCAGCCTCGTCGTCGTCCGCCAGGATGGCTTGCGAGTACAGCATGCCGAGCTGGAGGCCGGGAGAAGACGTGGCCGTCGCCAGCGCGTTCAGGTCGGCCAACGTGGTGCGGACCTGGTCCTGGCGGCCCGTCTGGAGCGCAGCGTCGGCCAGAAAACCGATCCCCATGAGCTGGCTGCTTTGGTGGAACGCCGGGTCAGCCGGGTCGAACATCCGCCTTAGGTGGCTTAGAGCTTCGGCTTGTCGCCCGTCACCGAGAGCGCTCACGCCTCGAGCGAGGCACCCCATGCTGTTCAATGCGGTCAAACGGCCAGGTACGCTGACCTGTTCGGCCCGCCTTACGAGCTGCTCCGTTTGACTGGTGTCGCCCCGCAGACCGGCCAGCAGCGCCAGACCGAGCTCGGCCGCGGCGGACCACATGGGCTGCTTGGTCTCCTGGGCCAGACGGGCGCCCTCCTCGGCCCAAGCAGCCGCCGTGGCCCACTCGCCTCTCTCGACTTGGTCCCATGACCCGATGGCCAAGGCATGACACAGGAGCCGGAGCCGTCCCTGCGCCCGCAATCCCGACTGGACTGCTCCGAACAAGGAGGCCGCCAGCTCGAAAGCGCCCACGGCGTGGGCGGCCAACCCGGCCCAGCAGCCCGCTTCGAGGTCGTGCGCGGAGAGAGCGCCCAACTCGGTCAGGTGCGCTTCGGCCACTGCTCCTCGGTGGATAGGGGCGCAGAAAGCGACCGCAGCGACGGTCCGCGGATCGCCGGCAGACAACCGGCCGCTCTCGGCCAGGGCCAAGACCCGATCACGAACAGCATCGTCGGCTCCGCCCCACCAGTACCTCGATGCCGCGCACAGCAGCAGATCCGAAGCCAGTTCTTCATTTCCATCTTCTCGACAAGCCGCCGCGGTGGTGGCCAATGAGAGCACTTGCTTCGAGTCATTGGAAAGGGTCTCAGTGGCCCGCTCCCGGAGCCAGACGACCCGGGCTCGTTGGCTCGGGTTGGCCCCGGCCAGCTCCGCGGCGGCGACGAGCTTCTCGACCATCTCAGCCTGGCCCATTTCTATGGCCAGGTCGGATGCGCCCAGGAGCCTCGCGCACCTCGCCCGGCCGTCGACGCTGAGGGTGGCCGCCCGCTCCAACGCCCGGGCTGCCATCGTGAGCGCCCCGCGGCGGGCCAGGCGGGCGGCGAGCTCTTCGAGCTCGCTGGCGACCTGTTCTTCGGGACCGGTGCTTGCCTGTGCCCGATGCCAGGTCTGACGGTCGGGCTCGCTCGTCAACACCGCGCTCAGTGCGGCGTGTGCGGCTTTCCTCCGGGCCCCACCAGCGGCCTGGTAAATGGCCGAGCGCACCAACGGGTGGCGGAACCGCAGTTGGTTCCCGTCAAACCTGGCCAGATTGGCCGCGCTGGCCGGCTCCAGGGCGTCACGCCCTATAGGGCTGTTGGTTGCCTTGGAGGTGGCCGCCAATAACTCCCCCGCCGTGGCCTCGTCGTCGGCGGCAGCCACCAGAAGCAGCACCCGGGTGGCGTCAGGAAGCTTCGCCTCCTGATCGGCGAAGGCCCGCTCCAAGCGGAGAGTCAGTGGCACCGCCCCGGCCACGGGCGCCTCCACCGGAAGACCGGTCCTGACCACATGGGGCAGTTCGACGAGCGCCAGCGGGTTACCCGACGCCATCCGCACCACCCAGGATTTTTGTTCGGGGGTCAGCTGGACGCCAAGCCGGTCGAGCAAAAGCTCGGACGAGACGGGGGGCAATCCAGGCAGACGCAGGCTGGGCAGGCCGGCGTCATCGAATGGCCCTGAGAACCCGTCCCGCCAAGCGACGAGCAGGCCGATCGGCTCGGTCTGGATCCGCCTGGCGATGAAGGCCAGCACCTCCAGGGTTGATTGATCGAGCCACTGCGCGTCTTCGACGACCAGCAGGACAGGCCTGCGCTCGGCCGTGCGAACGAGCAGGTTCAGGGCGGCCATGGCGATCATGAACGGGTCGGTGACCGACCACGCGGCCAGGCCAAGCGCCGCTGATAGCGCCTCTCGATGTTCAGAGGCCAGGTCGGGAAGGCCGGAGACGACGGGCCAGAGCAATTGGTGCAGCCCAGAGAAGCCCAGGGCAGCCTCGGGCTCTACGCCGGCGGTGTTGAGCACGGTCAGCCCTCGCGCCAAGGCTCGGTGCCTAGCCACCTCCAGCAGGGACGTCTTGCCGATCCCGGGTTCACCCCGAATGACCAGTGCATCGCCATGTTCGGCTAACCGGTTGACCAGCCGCTCGACCCTTGCCGTTTCCGGCTCATAGCCGACAAGGCTTG
>JASHVH010000145.1 GCA_030039575.1 Acidimicrobiales bacterium
ACTACCTATGGCGCCACCAAGGCCATTGTTGAGCTACTCGTCAACGACTACAGCCGCAAGGGCTTCCTGGACGGCCGCGCCGCCCGGCTGCCGACCGTGATCGTGCGGCCAGGATCGCCGAACACGGCCGCGTCTTCGTTTATCAGCAGCGTGGTGCGTGAGCCCTTCCACGGCGTTGACGTCGTGGTGCCGGTGCCTCTTTCGACCACTATGGCCGTCATCGGGTACCGGACGGTGGTGGCATGCCTGGTGGCATTGCACGAACTGGACGGTTCCGACCTCGGGCCCGATAGGGCAGTCGAGCTACCGAGCCTTCCGGTCACGGCGGAGCAGCTCGTCGCCAGCCTGGGCCGGGTAGCGGGCGACCGCCCCTTGGGCAAGGTGACAGTTGAGCCGGACCCGGCCATCGCCCGCATTGTCGACGCCTGGGCGGCCCACACTGCGGCCGACAAGGCGTCTGCCCTCGGCTTACCGCACGACCCGGATGCCGACTCCATCGTGCGCGCCTTCGTCGAGGATTTCGGGTGATGCGACGGCGGGGAAGTCCCAGGCCAGGGCGCCGTCCTTAGGGGGTGGCCCCCGTCACCTAACCCAATAGCTTGGGCTCAACCCATGGTTTTGGCGCCGTCCAACGACTCTCTGATTATGTCGGCGTGCCCTGCGTGCTGCGCTGTCTCGGCCAGGATATGCAGGAAAACCCGCCGCGCTGTCCACCTTTTCCCCGGCTCGAACCAGGGAGCCGAAGGCAAAGGCTGGGAGGCGTCAAGCGAGGACAGCTCGGTCACCAGCTTGTCGGTCTCGCCGGCCGCCTCCTCGTATTGGCGGAGCAGGAGGGCGAGCGTCTCTCCTGGGAGGACCCGGAACCCGTCGGCGTGTTGTTCGTACTCGGCCTCGAGGTCTTCGGTCCCGGTAGTTGCCGGCCCGTGCTCGATAAAACCGGCCCAATGTTTTTCCACCGCCGTTACGTGTTTGATGATGCCGCCCAAGCACAGTTCGCTGGCCGTGGTGCGACGCGTGGCCTGTTCGTCGTCGAGGCCCTGGACCGTATAACGCAAGAAGCCCCGGTGCTGGGCCAGGGTCTCCAGTAGGTCGGTGCGCTCAGTACCGTCATGCCGGTCAATGGTCATGGTTTATCTTCTCCGCCAAAAGCGGACATCTCATGGCCACTTTTAGGGCCAGGGTCAATTGACCGGCGCCAGGCCCTCTTCCGCCAACCTCCGCCACTCTCCCTCAGCGGCGGCCCACCCGGTGGGCCTGGCGCAGGCGGCCAACCTTGACACCATCCGGATGGCGTCGGTTGACCCGATGACGGAGCCGTCGCTCTCCCACCATCGGGAGAGGCAGACCAGGCATGAGAAGTGGCGCAGTTGCGACCGGAACATCCCGCCGAACGTATCGATTAACAGCAGGTGGCTGCATTTAGCGGCCAACGGCCCCGAAGCTCGTCGATGTTCGATTATGTCGGTCATCTGCTCACCTCCCCGGAATATGCCTACCGGAACTTGTTCCCCGGCTCCTGTAACAGGGTGCCCGACCAGCTGAGCACACAAACGAGAGATCCGAGGGAGCCGCCACGTACATCTGCGCCCTCGGCCGGCCCGGCGGCCCGGTTCCCTTCCCGAAGGCCAGCCCCGAATAAAAGTCCGCGCCTGTCCCCTCGGTGAGAGGCCCGCCGTGCGCATTTTTCGACGATGGGCTCTGACAGAGCCCGACTTTTATTCGTTTCCCGGCTAAAAGTGCGAACCGCGACGGGGGAGCCCGTGCCATAGCCGCGGCACGGTGCATGGCTCCTAGGGCTGGCTCCCGAGAAGCTCTATGACCTCGTCCTCGCTGGCCCCGAGGGCATGCATCGCCTCGTACACGGCGGTGTCGTAACGGCCTTCGAGCAGGTCGAGAAGCCCGCTCGCCGCTCTGGCCCGCCGGAAGGCCTGAAGGTAAGGGAGCTGCGCGCTGGGGTCTTGCTCGGCCCTTTCCTGGAGCGCCCAGACGGCGTCATCCAATGACCAGACCAGCCGCTCGACCTCGCGTGGGTCCCGGTTGGCCACCTGCACACCAGTGGCGGACAGGGCTCGGTTTACGACGCCTTCGACTGAACTCTTTAGCTCGCCGTCCGGGAGTTGCGCGAGCTTGTGGGCCAAGCGGGGGTATTGAATGGCGACCCTGCTAAACGTCACGTAGGAAGTCTCTCACCTCGGGAGGCGCAAGGCGAACTCGACGTGGTCCCCCGGCGCCTTCGGACTCCAGCCTGGACAACCTCTGCGCAGTTCTGGCCGTCCGAGATTTACCCTCTGTGTATTTCCCGATGGAACGTCCAGGTCAACCCGAGGGGCCGGAAACCGATCGATTCGTACAGGTGCTTGGGCCAGTCGTTGTCATCCGCGATGATGAAGGTGATCTCGTGGCCGGCCGCCCTCGCCAGGCCGGCGGCGTAGGTAACCAGAGCCCGGGCGAAGCCTCTGGTACGTTCCTCGGGCACGGTGTAGACGTCCTCGACCCAAGCCGTGCCCTCGCGGGAGCGCAGTTTTGTGATCGCGGTGGCCGCACCAGCGTCGCCCAGGATCCCGAAGCACCGTTCACCCCACAGCTTTCCTTCGCGGCAGGCGTACTGCACCACCTGGTCCAGCCGGGAGAGGTCGACCTTCGGGAAGTCCTCGCTCAGCCATCGGCGCATCAACCCCGTCATCTGTGCTTCGTTCAACTCGACCACCGCCTCCGCGCTGACCTGGCGCGTCGGCTCTGCCATCAGAGCCATCAGCACCTCGCGGTCGACCTTCCAGCCGGCACCGCTAAGAACGGTGACCATCTCCAGTGCCGTAGCCTCCGGCTCTACCCGGATATGACGGAAGGGCAGGTCGGCCTGGTGCTCCTCGGAGAGGGCGAGGACTTCCCCGGGTGGGGACGGCCGGGTAATGCGGAGCTGGTTGAGCGCCCAAACGTCAGGAAGGGACGAGGACCGGGCCAGCCACCCCGGGCCGACGTCTTTGACCTCGTCGGCGAGCGACCACACCGTCCAGCGCAAGTGCCCGAGCACAGCCTCCAACCACTGGCTCGTCCCGGGGAAGAGATCCGGCTGGCTGCTCATGGCCGGCGGTCCCGCCGAACCGGGGGAACGAGCAGGCCGGGGTTCAGCTCTCGCTGACGGTGTCTACGATCAGGACCGAGCAATTGGCCGCGTGAGCGACCGAGTTCGGTACGCTCCCGAGGACCCGGCGCACCCCCTTCATCCCCCGGTTACCCACCACTATCAGGTCGGCGCCGACGTGGTCCGCCACCTTCACTATGGCGTCGGCGGGGCTGCCGGCGGCGGGGTGGTACCTCGCCTGCACCCCCTCCTTCTCGATCTCCTTGCGCAGCTTCTCGAGCAAAAGGTCAGCGGGGTCAGTCACCCGGTCCATGTACTCAGCGGGCAGCCTCTCGACCTTCACCGACTCGGGATGGTAGGCGGTCATTACGTGCAGGTCGCCGCCCAGCGCCTTCACCAGTTCAACCGCGGTTTGCACGGCGCGGCCCGCCGTCACGGAGTCGTCCGCCGCCACCAGGATCGTCTTGAACATGGCACCTCATATCGCCCGGTCTCGTGGTGGGGGAAAGGCTACTAGCGGTCACCCGACGAGGCAACAG
The DNA here is from genome assembly GCA_030039575.1 of Acidimicrobiales bacterium. GTDB lineage: Bacteria > Actinomycetota > Acidimicrobiia > Acidimicrobiales > Palsa-688 > Fen-671. Next base: position 3,622 of record JASHVH010000145.1, read on the forward strand.
ATGGGTGGCGGCCGGCCGTCGGCAGACGATGTCAGCGGCGAGAGCTACGTGCTGGTCGTCGGCGGGCCCCGTCGGCCCGGCTGTCGGGGCGAGGAGCGCTCGACGCCCGCACCACCAGCTCAGGTTCGAAACGGATGGAGCGGTGTTCGTGAGGAAGGCCCGCGACCTCCTCGAGGAGCAGCTCCGCGGCCACCACACCCAGCTCGTACTTCGGTTGGCGCACCGAAGTAAGCGAGGGCGACAGCATCGAGGCGAAGGCGACGTCGTCGTAACCGACGACCGCCATCTCGCCGGGAACGGCGATGCC
>JASHVH010000146.1 GCA_030039575.1 Acidimicrobiales bacterium
GTCGGCTTCGACGACCTCCCCCTCTCCCGTTGGACTTCACCCCCCCTCACCACGGTACGCCAGCCGCTGGCCGAGATGGCCGCGACTGCCGTCCGCCTTGTGCTCGCTCAGGGACGCGGCGAGGCGGTGGAGGGCCGTAGCATCGAGCTCGCCACCAGCCTGGTGACCCGGGAGACGACGGCCACCCACCCGTAATCTGCGCCGCTCCTCCGCTTTCCTATTTCCACGGGGCGCGCAAGCCTTCAAAATAGAGGCCGTCCGCTGACACTTCCCATCGGGCGGGTAGCAGCCGCGCCCTCATAGGTTTGCCGCCCACTAATTGCGAGGCGAATAAAAGTCATACCTTGCCTGGGCTTGACGACCGCCGCCGTGTGGACTTATCGACGGTGGGGCGAGGCAACATTGGACTTTTGCCCGCATACCGTAGATAACTGCACACTGCGACGCGTCGCCGCCCTTCACCGCCAGTCCGCTCCAAAAGGCGGCAAATATCCTCTGGTGAGGGCCGCCTAATGTGAGGCCTTCTTCTCTTTGTGGCTTCCAGCGAGAGCGCAGGCTGGGGCCGGCTAGCGGACGCCGAGGATGTGGTCGAGAGCGAGTTGGTCGAGGCGTTCGATGTTGACCTCGCGAAGGCCGGCCCCGGCGGGGTCGAAGTCCTCATAAGCCGAACGGTCTGCCAGTAGCTCGGCCAGCGTCTCGCCCGGGCCGAGGGTGGGCGTGGCCAGCGAGGGCCAGCCGGCGGCCGCCATTGCCTCTTGTACCTCGGGGTCGGCCCGGAAGGCCCGTGCTTTTTCTCTGAGTACGAGGTAGTTGCGCATGCAGCCCGCGGCGGAGACCCAGACCCCTTCGGTCCCCTCGGCCCGGGGCGGCTTGAAATCGAAGTGACGGGGCCCGTCGTAACCGGCGGTCTCGAGCAGGTCGACCAGGAAGAACGCGCTCTTCACATCCGCCGACGCGAACCTCAGGTCCTGGTCGTAGCGGGGGCCGTGCTGGCCGTTCAGGTCGATGTGGAAGAGCTTGCCGGCCCACAACGCCTGCGCCACGCCGTGGACCATATTGAGGCAGGCCATGTTCTCGTGGCCCACCTCGGGGTTGAGCCCGACCATCTCGGGGTGCTCGAGCTGGTATATGAACGACAAGGCGTGCCCGATGGTGGGGAGGAAGATGTCGCCCCGAGGCTCGTTGGGTTTGGGCTCGAGGGCGAAGCGCAGGTTGTACCCCTTCGACCGGACGTACTCGCACAGCAGGTCCACGGCCTCCTTGTAGCGGTCGAGGGCGACGCGGACGTCCTTCGCCGCGTCGGACTCGGCCCCCTCACGACCTCCCCACATCACAAACGTCTGGGCGCCGAGCTCGGCCGCCAGGTCCAGGTTGCGTAGCGTCTTGCGGAGTGCGAACCGGCGCACTGAGCGGTCGTTGGCGGTGAAGGCGCCTTCCTTGAACACCGGGTGAGTGAACAAGTTGGTCGTGATCATGGGCACGGCGGTCCCGGTCTCGTCGAGGGCCGAACGGAAGCGCTTGATGGTCGCCTCTCTGGAAGGGTCGTCGCTGCCGAACGCCACCACGTCGTCATCATGGAACGTGACGCCCCAGGCGCCCAGAGCGGCGAGGTGATGGACGGCGTCGACGGGGTCGAGCGGCCGCCTGGTGGGGTCGCCGAACAGGTCCTTGCCGCCCCAGCCCACAGTCCATAACCCGAAGCTGAAGTGGTCTGCCTTCGTCGGGGTGAAACGGTCGGTCATGTGCCCTCCTCGCTGCTGTGCGCTCAAATGCCGTACTTAGAGTAGCGCGGCCCGGGGTCCCGATAGTTTTCGGAAAATACGCCGCAAGTACAGCCGGCCATGACAGCTGATCGGCACCGTCACGTCGCGCGTCTGACCGGGTCATATTGAGGGTAGGGAACAGTTCGCAGGGCTTTTGCTCCCGCAGAGCCTTGCTTCAAGGGGTCCGCAACTTTCTGTTCTGCTTTGAATGTTACGGGCTCGCGGGGGTTGAGATAACGGGAGGAGTGGACATATGTTCCCTTCGGTTAACGGCTCATCACCAACTAGCCCCAACGCCGCCATTTCAGGGCGAGGGCGAAGGAACGCCGTCAAGCTGCCGTTCGCACTGGCCTTGACGGCTCTAATGATTGCCAGTACAGGCACCATTGCATCGGCCAGCCCGCGGGCCCGGCAGGCGGCCGAACGGACGAGCAGCCAGTCGACGACCGGGCTGACCGCCCAGGTCGGGGTCGGCTCCGGGATCGACCAGGTGATCAACGGGTTTGGCTTCGCTGACGCCTTCGGGCAGGTGGGCAACCTGCAAGCCATGCCGACCGACGTGCAAAATGCAGTGGTCAACTTGCTGTTCAACCCGACCACTGGCGCCGGCCTGGACATAGTCCGCTTCGGCCTCGGGGGGATCGGCGGCGCCGGCGACCTGAGCGGCCAGATCTGGCTCGGCCAGCAGGCGCTCACGTTTGGCGTCCACACCTTCTACGGCGACTCGTGGAGCGCGCCGGCCGACTTCAAGACGAACCAGTCGGAGGACAATGGGGGCTACCTCTGCGGTGTGCCCGGAGAGACCTGTCTAGACGGGGACTACCAGCAGAGCTATGCCGACTTCCTGGCCGCCCAGGCGAAGGGGTTCGCGGAGGCGGGCCTGCCGCTGCAAGCGGTCGACCCCGTCAACGAACCGGAGATCGGGCCGGGTTACGCCTCGATGCTCATGACTCCGGCCCAGGCGGCCGAGTTCATCCCTTATCTCGGGCGCGCCCTGCTCCAACAGGGCCTCCAGACCAAGGTGGCGTGCTGCGACGCAGAAGGCTGGGCGAACTCGTCAGGTTTTGACGGGGCGCAGGCTTACACCCAGGCCGTGCTCGGCTCGCCCGAAGCGGCGCCCTGGGTGGGCCTGATAACCAGCCACGGGTACACCTCCGCCCCGACCTTCCCCCTGACGTCTGAGCGGCCGGTCTGGGAGACCGAGTGGTCGACATTCGAGAGTTGGGACCCGAGCTGGAACGACGGCACCGACGCTTCGGGGCTCAGCTGGGCCAACAGGATCTACGTCGCGCTGACTCAGGCCAACGTGAACGCCTTCCTGTACTGGTGGGGCACGACGACCTACAAAGAGAACGGCGACAACGAAGGACTGATCATCCTGGGGACGTCGTCGGACACCACCGCCGACACTTATCAGGCTTCCGGCCGGCTCTGGGCCTTCGCCGCCTTCAGCCGGTTCGTCCGCCCAGGTGCCGTGCGGGTAAACGCCACCAGCTCGGACCCCAACCTCGATGCCGTCGCCTTCCGCGGTCACCAAGGGACGGTCCTGGTCCTCATCAACAACAACACGTCCGCCGAGCAGACCACCGTCCAACTGGCCGGCGCGCCTGCCTCAGGGTCGGCGCAGCCGTACCTCACCGATGCCAGCGACGATGGGACCGCCCAGGCACCAATAAGTGTGAGCGGTGGGGGGTTCACCGCTACGGTGCCGGCCGGAGCGGTGGTCAGCTACGTCATAACTCCGGGCAGCTAGCCGGCTGCTGCTAGCCCGGCCCCAACGCAAAGGCAGTAACGGGCAAAGTGAGCCGCTTCACCGGTTTAAGGCAACACGAGGTTACCGGCGGGGCCTTCAACGCCATGGTGCCGGCCCGGGCGGTCGCGAGTTACGTCGTTGCCCGGCCAATTAGAGCCCCACCCTTATCCCCGGAGACCGGCGTCGAGCGTGCTCGGCCGCCCGTGCCAGCGCGGGCTCAGGCAGCACGTGAGCGAGCGGGAAGGAGCGGGCGACGAGCCGGCGCATCTCGGCCCGGCCTCCGACTTTCCCGGCGCTGCTCAGTTGGGCCAGGACGTTCCCGACCGCCGAAGCCTCTGTCGGCCCGGCCACGACTTCGAGGCCGCTGCAGGCAGCCAGGAGCCTCACGAAGAGCCGGTTAGCCGAGCCGCCGCCGACGACATGAAGGGCGCTTGCGTGCTTACCCGTGCACCCTTGGGCCTCTTCGAGGGCAGAGCAGATATCGAGCGCCACGCTGTCCAACACACAGCGCACCATTTCGGCATCGCTCTCGGGCACGGGTTCCCCGTTTGCCGCGCACGCCGCCCGGACCCGCCCCGGCATATCGCCGGGGACGGCGAAGGCCGGGTCGGAGGTGTCCACGAGGGACCGGAACGGGCGGCAATCCTCCGCCTGCGCGAACAGGTCGGCGAGCGCCACGGTGTGGCCCTGGTGAGCCCAACACCGTTCGCTTTCCTGGATCATCCAATAACCCATTACGTTTTTCAGGAACCGCACCGTCCCGCCGTACCCGAGCTCGTTGGAGAAGTTGGCCTGCCGGCTGGCGTCAGAGATGATCGGAGCGTCCAGCTCGAGGCCGACGAGCGACCAGGTCCCGCTGGACACGTAGGCGAAATCCTCGGTGAGGGCGGGGACGGCAAGGACGGCGGAAGCGGTGTCGTGAGAGGCGACGGCTACGACCTCAGGCGGCCTCGCCATCCCGACACTGGCGGCGACGGCGGGGAGCACCCGGCCGTAATGCTCGCCCGGGTCGATGAAGGCCCCGAAGACTTCGCGGCGCAGGCCGAGCCGCGGGAACAGCCACTCGACGAAACCGCCGGTGCGGGCGTCGACGAGCTGAGTGGTCGATGCGACCGTCCGCTCCGTCCGGCGCCGGCCCGTAAGCAGGTAGGCCAGGAGGTCGGGGACCATGAGCATGTGCGAGGCGGCTGTGTAGGCAGTGGTGCCCCGCTCAGCCAGGAGCTGGCAGACCGTGTTGATGGCCATGGCCTGGGTCCCGGTGGCGTCGTAGATCCGCCCTAGCCCGACGACTTGGTCCAGCTCTTCGAGCCGGCCGTCCGTTCGCTCGTCCCGGTAATGGTACGGCGGCCCGAGGAGCCGGCCCTCTGCGTCGATGAGTCCGTAGTCCACGCCCCAGCTGTCCACGCCGACCCACAACGAGCCGTCGCCGGCCTCCCGGTAGAGCCGCCCGACCGCTTCGAGCATCCCTTGGTGAAGCCTGAGCAGATCCCAGTGGATCCCGTCGGGCAGCTGAACAGGCCCGTTCGGGTGGCGGGCCACCTCGCTCACCAGGAGCCGCCCCGCTTCGAGGCGGCCGGCGAACAGCCGGGCGCTTGAGGCACCCAGGTCGATGGCGGCGAAAAGGGTCGGGGTGGCCACGGGCCGTTATCGCTCTACCACGGCCACGCCAAGCTCACCGCAGGAAAGCGGCCGCCACCCCGGCATCAACCGGGATTATCACCCCGGTCGTCCGCGAAAGGTCGCCCGCCGTAAGGACGAACACGGCGTCCGCGACATGCTCCGGCAGGACCTCGAGCTTCAGGAGCGTGCGCGACGCGTAATACTCGCCCAACTTCTCTTCCGGTACGCCATAAACCGCGGCCCGCTGTGCTCCCCACCCGCCGGCAAAAATCCCCGAGCCGCGAACGACTGCGTCGGGGTTGACACCGTTCACGCGTATGCTTTGGGCCGCGAGCTCGGCGGCGAGCAAGCGGACCTGGTGTTCCTGGTCAGCCTTGGCGGCGCCGTAGGCGACATTGTTAGGGCCCGCAAAAACGGCGTTCTTACTGGCGATGTAGATAATGTCGCCACCCATTTGCTGGACGGTCATCACCCGGGCTGCTTCCCGGGCGACCAGGAACGAGCCCTCGGCCATGACCGAATGCTGAAGCCGCCAGTCCTCCACCGTCGTGTCCAGCAGGGTTTTGGAAATAGACAGACCGGCGTTGTTGACCACTAGGTCGACCCCGCCGAAGCCCAGCACCGTGCGGGAAAGTGCCGCCGCGACTTCCTCCTCCGAGCTCACGTCCATGCGGCAGGAGAACACTGCGTCTGGGCCGCCGATCTCTTTGGCAACCGATGCGGCCCGCTGTTCATCGACGTCTGCTACCACCACGCAGGCGCCCTCCTTGGCCAGCCGCCGCGCCGTCGCCGCCCCGATCCCCGACCCGGAGCCGGTGACCAGCGCGATGCGAGCCGAAAGGGGCTTCGGCGCCGGCATCCTGCGCAACTTCTGCTCCTCGAGTTCCCAGTACTCGATCCTGAATTTTTCGCTCTCGGGTATCGGTTCGTAAGTGGAAAGGGCCTCGGCGCCGCGCATCACGTTGATCGCGT
>JASHVH010000147.1 GCA_030039575.1 Acidimicrobiales bacterium
ATGAGCGACGTGCTCGGCTTCCCGTGGCTCCTCTACTTCCCGGTGGCCATCTTCGCCGTCATACTGCTATCGTTCCTGTTGGTCGCCGACGGGCTGCAGGAGGCGCTCGACCCCAAGGCAGGTGATGGCGGCCGGGCCCGGGGTCGCCGTCTTTTGCGGGCCGTACCTTCGCGCCGGCTTGATGCCTTCGACGCCGCTGGTGCCGTAGATGACGCGGGAGGGGGGCTCGTGGAGGGAGAGGTGTGATGGCCGAGGACCTACTCTCCGTCCAGGATCTCCATACAGAGTTCGAGCGCGGCGACGGCACGGTCTATGCAGTCAACGGCATCTCGTTTTCCGTGGCGCCGGGTGAGACGCTCGGCATAGTGGGGGAGAGCGGCTCGGGCAAGTCGGTTTCTGTCCTCTCGATTATGGGCCTCCTGCGGGGCAATGGCCAGGTGACCGAGGGGACGGCCAAGTTCATGGGGAAGGACCTGCTGAGGCTGCGCCGGCGCCAGCTGGAGGACATGCGCGGAAGGGACATCGGCATGATTTTTCAGGACCCCATGACCAGCCTCAACCCGACGATGCGTATCGGCGACCAGATCACGGAGGTGATGCTTTCCCACCAGTACACCAACCGCAAAGGGGCGTTCAACCGGACGCTCCAGCTGCTGGAGGAGGTGGGCATCCCGGAGGGCAAGGCCCGCTTTCGCAGCTACCCACACGAGTTCTCCGGCGGCATGCGCCAGCGCGTGATGATCGCAATGGCCATCGCATGCGAACCGCAACTCCTCATCGCCGATGAGCCCACTACGGCTCTTGACGTTACCGTGCAGACCCAGATCCTGGCCCTTTTGCGGGAACTTCAGCAAAAGCGGCGGATGAGCATCATCTTGATAACACACGACTTTGGTGTGGCCACCAACTTCTGTGACCGGATCATCGTTATGTACGCAGGCAAGGTGATGGAGAGCGCCCCACTCGACGGCTTCCTACGGCGTTCGGCCCACCCCTACACGATCGGCCTCAAGCGTTCCGTCATCGAGGTGGGAACGCAAAGCCACCAGCTGAAGGCGATCCCGGGTATGGCCATGGCGCTCACCGAGCCGCCTCGGGCATGCCCGTTCGCAGGACGCTGCGACCTTGCTGCCCGCCGCTGCCGGGAGGAACTGCCGGAGCTTCGCGCCATTGGTGGGGACCATTACGTGGCCTGCCACCGCGCCGAAGAGGTGTTGGCAGCGGGAGCGACATTGGACAACCTGATGGCCGGGGGGGTTGTCAGTGCTGGGTAGGGGGACGGTCGCCGCCACCGGCGCCCCCTATGGGGCTGGCGGGCCGAGCGATGCGCCGAGCGAAAAGGGCTCAGGAGCCGGCCTGAACGGCTCGCTCCCGCGCGAACCTTTGTTGCGAGTCGAGGCAGTGTCCAAGCGTTTCAAGGTAAGCGGCCGCACTCTGCGCGCGGTCGAGCGAGTGTCGTTCGAACTGGCCGCCGGCCAAACGCTCGGCCTCGTCGGGGAGAGCGGTTCCGGCAAGTCGACGCTCGGCCGGTTGGTGCTGCGGTTGCTCGAGGCCGACGAAGGAAAGGTCGTCTTTCAGGGTGAGGACCTGGCGAGGCTGTCGACGAACAAAATGAGGGCGCGCCGGCGCCACATGCAGATCATCTTTCAGGACCCATTAGCTTCCCTCAACCCCCGGATGACGGTAGGCGTGGCCATCGAAGACGCGATGAGCGTCCAGAATATCGGCGGTTCTTCGGCCGAGCGCCGGCGGCGGACCGAAGAGCTGCTGGCGCGGGTGGGGCTCCCGGCGTCAGCCGTTTACGCGTACCCCTTTGAGCTGTCCGGTGGCCAGCAGCAGCGGGTCGGTATCGCGCGGGCCTTGTCGGTCGGCCCGCAATTGGTCGTCTGCGACGAGCCGATCTCCTCACTGGACGTCTCGGTCCAGGTCCAGATCATCGAGCTTTTGCGCGAGCTGCGCAAAGAGCTTGGCATCACTTACATCTTCATTTCCCACAACCTGGCGGTCGTCCAGCTCCTCTCGGACAACGTGTTGGTGATGTACCTCGGCGAGGTGGTCGAGCAGGCGAGCGCCGCTGACATTTTCTCTAGGCCGCACCACCCCTACACGCGGGCGCTGTTGCGCTCGGTGCTGAAGGTGCCGGAATCGGCAGCGGCGCGAACGCCACTTGCAGTCTTGCCTGGCGAGATGCCGTCGCCGCTGTCACCGCCTCCCGGCTGCCCTTACCACCCGCGGTGCCCGTTGGCGACCAGCCGGTGCAAGGAAGAAAAACCAGTATTGCGGGATGTGTCCGGGGGCCACATGGCTGCGTGCCACTACGCCGAGAAGGTGGCGGCGACGCCTGCGGCTGTAACAGGGCTCGCCGCTTCGACGTAGCGGCCCGGGTTCTCGCAGTACGGGAGGAACGAGTACGGGCGGAAGGAGATCCTCTAAGCAATGGGCGGCAAATACCAGTTACTGACCGAGGAAGAGGCGGCACAGTTCGTTGAGCGCGGCTTCGTCCGCGTCGAAGGCTGCTTCGGCCGCGACGTCGCCGGCTGGGCGACGGAGGAGATGTGGTCGCGCCTCGGTTATGACGCCGACGACCCCTCGACATGGGTGGACAAGCGCATCCACATGCCCACGCTCAAGCGCTTCGAGGTGAAAAGCTTCGCGCCGGAAGCATGGCACGCGGTCTGCGACCTTGTCGGCGGCGAGGAACGCATCCGCGAGCCCTACATGTGGGGGGACGGGTTCATCGTCAACCTCGGTGTCCGGGCGGACGAGCCGTGGGCGCCGCCAACCGCGGCTTCGCCGGGTTGGCACGCGGACGGCGACTTCTTCCTGCATTTCCTGGACTCGCCCGAGCAAGGCCTGCTGACCTTGGTGCTTTGGACTGACGTTGTGCACCAGGGCGGGGCGACGTTCGTTGCCTGCGACTCGGTCGGCCCCGTGGCCAGGTACCTCGCCGACCACCCGGAGGGCGTCCGCCCCAACGGCTTCGACGTCCCATCGCTCGTCCCCGAGTGCCATGATTTCATTGAGGCCACGGGTAGCGCCGGCGACGTCTTCCTCCTCCACCCGTTCGTGCTGCACGCCACCGCCCAAAACACCCTCCGGCGCCCGCGGGTGATCACCAACCCGCCCGTGTCCCTGAAAGAGCCCATGCGGTTCGACCGCGCTGAGTGGGAGGACCACTCGCTCGTCGAGCAGGCGACGCTCCATCACCTGGGCATGGAGCGGTGCCCGTTCACGCCCTCGGCCCCTCGTGAGCGCATCGTGCCTGAGCGTTTGCGACGTCAAGCTCAGTACGCGACGCCTTCGGGCATGGCCCCTGGAGGGCCCGCCTAGCGGTCGCGGTAACGCCCGGGCCGGCGGCCCGACGCCTCAACCGAGCCATCGGCGGCTAGAAATGACTCAAAGTGGCGTGGGTAGTCCCGGAAGCAAGAGGTAGGCCCGATGGCGGATCATAGGCCGATGGACCGGCGGTCGTTCCTGGCAGGCGGCATCTCGGCAGGCATAGGCTTTGGGCTGGGTTCCCGGTCGGTCCGCCGGGCCGTGTCACCCGGCCGCCGGCTGAGCGATGCGGTTGGCCAGCCTGCGCCACCAACTGTCGTCACCACGGAACCCCTGCCACCGCCGAATTTTGCCAGGTACGTCAGCCGTCCCGACCTCACCCCGGTGGCGGTCGAGGTCAATGCAACTCTGGACGTCCTGGCTCTCGGGTCGAAGGCGGGCTACATCTTCTGCGCGCCCAAGACGCCGCGGGCGGCAAACCCCGGAAGTGGGACATCAGTCACCAGTTCCTCGTTCCCGCAGGGCGCCACATCAGGACTGATGATCCTGGACACGGCGGGTGAGCTGGTCTGGTTCAAGCCGCTCCCGGGGCCAGACGAGATCCCCTTCAACTTCCGGGTGCAGACCTACGAGGGCAAGCCGACTTTGACCTGGTTCCAGGGAGCCGTGGTCGATGCCCATGGCGCCGGCTTCTACGTCCTCGCCGACAACACCTACCAGCAGACCGGCCAGGTCGTGAGCACCCGTTACCCGTGCGACCTCCATGAGTTCATAATCACGCCGGAGGGCACCGCCCTCCACACGGCCTACGACGACAATTCCTTCCAGCGCCAGGGCATCCCCGTATTCGTGGGCCACGCCCAGGAAGTCGACATAGCTACCAACGAATTGCTCTTAGATTGGGCGAGCTACCCCGAGGTGGACCTAGACCTCTCGTACGCCCAGCCGGGAAGCAGTTACTACGACTACTTCCACATAAACTCGATCGACCTGTGGCCCGGGCCAGAAAGAGACCTGATCATCTCCGCCCGGAACACGTCAGCGGTGTACCGGGTGGACCGCCAGACCAAGCAGGTTGTCTGGCAGCTCGGAGGCAAGCGGAGCGACTTCTCCATGGGGCCCGGCACCCAGTTCTGGTTCCAGCACGACGCCCGCGCTCTAGCTGACGGTTCCGGTCTTAGCCTCTTTGACGACGCCAGCGCTCCATGCCCGGAAAAAGTGGCTTCGGGCAAGGTGCTGGATCTCGACATGGACACGATGACGGCCACCCTGAGGCACCGCTACCTCCACACTGACGGCGAGATGAACACTCCCAGCCAAGGTAATTGCCAATTGCTGCCCGGGGGCGGCCACGTCGTTGGTTGGGGTTTTCGGCCGTACTTCAGTATCTATGCCCCGTCGTCGGAGGCCACGCTGGAGGCCCCCCTCATCCTGGACGGGCGATTTCCTGAAGGAGCGGCCAGCTATAGGACCCTCCTGTTCGACTGGCACGGTAACCCTCTACAGAGCGAGATGGCCGTGGTGGTGCGGCCAGCGAGCGTGGCCGGGCAATTGACCGCTTGGGTGAGCTGGAACGGAGCGACCGAGGTAGTGGCCTGGCGAGTCAATGGAGGGCCGTCGACCACAGCATTATCACCGCTTATCACCGCGCCGAAGGTCGGTTTCGAGACGGCCATCGATTTCATCGGTGACGGGGCCAGTTACTTCGATGTCGACGCCATCGATGCCACCGGCCAGGTCATAGGCCGGACCGCCCAGGTCATGGTCAGCTAGACCCGGCGCATTTTATTTGCCGGGCAAGGGCAAGACCCACGTTGTCCCGCGACGAGCGCGGGTCGCGGCCCGCATTGTCGGCTACCCGGGAATATCTTCGCCGGCGGCAGGGCTTTTCGCATCTCGTCAGCTGCCGAGTCGGCGAGGCCGAAATGTAGGACAAGGCTGCAGGCAGCGGGACACGAGTTCGACGTCATAGCCGAGGGGGCTCAATTAGGACCGTTTATGATCGCGTTGTGATCCAGCGAGAATTGATCAGGTGACGACCACCACGGCGGGTCGGCGAGCGCCAAGCGGGACGGGGTTTGTCTTGTTGGTTCTCGCCGCCGGCCAGTTCCTGATGACTCTCGACAGTTCGGTGATGAACGTGTCGATCCGCCAGGTGGCGGCCGACACTGGTACGACGGTCACAGGCATCCAGACCGCGATCACGCTTTACACGCTGGTGATGGCCTCTTTGATGATCACGGGGGGCAAGGTGGGGGCCACTGCGGGACGGCGCCGGGCCTTCGCCGCAGGATTGGTCGTATATGGCGTGGGCTCCTTGACCACCGCGGCGGCGCCCACCCTCGGAGTGCTAATAGCCGGTTGGTCAGTCCTAGAGGGTATCGGGGCGGCGCTCATCATGCCGGCCATCGTGGCCCTGGTGGCCGGTAATTTCCCGCCGGAACGGCGGGCAGCGGCCTACGGGATGATCGCGGCCTCCGGTGCCGTCGCGGTAGCCGTTGGCCCCCTGCTGGGCGGCGCCGTCACCACGTTGGCGTCGTGGCGGTGGGTCTTCGTGGGCGAGGCTGTGATCGTGGTTGCCATCCTGATGGCGCTACGAAGAGTCGACGACACGCCACCGGTGGCCAGCGGCCATTTCGATGCCATCGGCGCTCTGCTCTCGATAGTGGGCCTGTCCCTTCTCGTCTTCGGCGTCCTCAAGTCCGGGACCTGGGGCTTTGTCAGACCCAAGCCGGCGGGGCCAGAGCTGGGGGGAGTGTCGCCCGTGGTCTGGCTCGTAATTGGCGGGTTGCTGTTCATTTTCACCTTTGTACTTTGGGAGGGTCACCTGCAGCACCGAGGCGGCGAACCGCTCATCCGGCCAAGCATGCTCCGAAACGTTCAGCTGGCCGGCGGCCTCTCGATGTTTTTCTTCCAGTTCTTCATCCAGGCCGGGGTGTTCTTCACCGTCCCGCTTTTCCTGTCGGTGGTGCTCGAACTTTCGGCCCTGCAGACGGGCGTACGGTTAGTGCCCCTGTCGGTTGCGCTGCTGGCCGCGGCTGTGGCTATCCCGAAACTGGCGCCACAAGCACGGCCCAGGTTGGTCGTCCGCCTCGGCCTGATATCGATGATCGCGGGTACGGTGGTCTTCATCGCGGGGATCAACCCCGGCGCTAACGCCGGTATAGTCACTGTCCCCATGCTCTTGCTCGGCCTGGGCATCGGCGCTCTTGCCTCACAGCTTGGGGCCGTGACCGTGTCGGCTGTCGCTGACCGCGACAGCGCTGAGGTCGGTGGCCTTCAGAACACGGTGACCAACCTCGGCGCTTCGCTTGGCACCGCTTTAGTGGGCGCGGTGCTCATCGCCACCTTGACCACGGGGCTAATCCGCGGCGTCGAAGCCAGTGAAGCCCTTCCCGCCAATGTGAAAGCCCAAGCAACCACCCAGCTTTCCGGCGGGGTGCCGTTCATCTCGGACAGCGACTTGCAGTTACAGCTACAGAAAGCGAACGTACCTGCCGGCCAAGCCGACGCCATCGTGAAAGCGAACAGCGACGCTCGCCTTATCGGCCTGCGCACTGCCCTCTTCGTCGTCGCGTTGTTCGCCGTGGGTGGCCTGTTCTGCACTGGGATGATCCCGGTTGTCCCGATTGGCGGTGCAGGGCCGGCCAATCGGCGAACGGGGCGACGGCGCCAACGCCAGTCCAGTGGTTAGTGGTCAGGTCTGCCCTTTCCCCGCGCGAGCTCAAGGGCCAAATCCCGAACAGGTCGTGAGCCGGCACCTCGGCCTGGGCGCCACGCCCGCCTGCTCCTCAGCTGGTGGTCCTCGCACTGTCCAAGCCCAAAGCTGATGGTGCTCAGTTAGGAGCCAGGCCTCACTCGGTCTAACGGCTTACGGCTCTGCCGGCCTCAGGTGGGCCAGAACCGCTCGTACCTCGGATCGTCGCCATCTCGGCGGCGAACGCATCGGCGCCCCGGCTCCTCCACATGTCGCTGACCGGCGGAGGGACCTGGGCCAACAACTTCTCCTGGAGTTCGGGGGGCATGGCCTCGTAGACCAGGCCGAAGGGCAGCCAAGGTCGGGTGCCTGCGTACTTCTCGAGCATGGTCACCGACATAGCCCCCCATTCACCGGGTGTCAGCACTTCTGCCGCCGCCGGTAAGACCTGCTGCTCCTCCACTGTGAAATGCTCATCCAAAATCTCGTACAGCGCTTGGCAGGCATTGACTAGTGCTTTCTTGGCGTCGGGAGAACCGGCAGTGGCAAAATGCTCGGCCGCTTCTTCGGCGGTTTCTAGACACGAGGTGACGGCGTGGTGCTGGGCGGTTATCAAGGTCCAGGCCGCATCGTGCTGGCGAGCGCGTCTTTTTAGTAGAGGGGCCAGGAGCTCGTCTTCAGTGTCGTGGTGAGCGCCGGCCAACCACAAGACGTCACTGAGGTAGTCGAGGTACCTTTGGGCCTCTTTGGGACCGTCGCGGACGGCAGTGAGCTGGGCCGTGGTGTCGTCCAGCGCTCGCCGCAGCGCGTTGTGGACCGAGACCATGCCGCGGGTGTCTATTTCGTTGGTGCCGCTAGATGGCATTAAGTTCCTCCTGAATGTACGGGACGTCCGGTACGGCGCTTATGTCAGCCGAGCTTCCCGGCTTTGGCGCCGGCCATCGCTGCACAACATTTTGCGTCACGGTGCCCAATCCTTGCTACGCGACAACGCCCGCTCTTCGAAATTGGAGGGCGGGCGCTGTAGCAGTTGGTTGTTCGTGCCATGAGAAGTGACGGGAGGCCTCGGCGGTTCTAGGTACCGTCGTCTTTACGACTGGACTTGGCCGAGCCAGGTCTACTGTCGTCAATATTCCGAGGTTCACTCTCGGCAACATCAACTGGCCGGACCGGGCAACCCTAAGGCGCTGTAGAGATCCGAAAACCAGGTAATACCACCTCCTTCGGCCTGAACAACCTTGACATCATCTTTGCCTGCGCCCTGGCGGGACAAATAGGGCCGAAAGTTAGTATTCCGGGGCGTTTGGCTTCGCCAGGCCGCCCGCTAATTCAATGGGTGCATGAAAGCCATCCGGCACATCCCATGCTGAGCTCTTGGTCCTGAGCGACCTGGGAAACACCAGCGAGGGCAGGGCTGACCCCGGGCACCGGGAACCCGGAACTTACCCGGAATTCCCGAAATTTCGAGTCGTAGTTCCGGGTTTTACCTGGTCACAACGTGACAGATAGCGCAGGGTTAACTCACAGAGATCAATCTTCGAGGAACAGGGGTTGCGATGAGTACCGCTGAGCTGCTGAGAGGGACACGCTATCGTCGCGCCGCCCAGGAACGCTCTGGCGACCCCGGCATGCGACGAGACATTGGTCTCGTAGGGCTGTTGTTCGTCTCTGTTGGTTCCGTCATCGGATCGGGTTGGCTCCTCGGCGCGCTCGGCGCCACCGAGACGGCCGGTCCGGCTGCGGTCGTCTCCTGGGCTTTGGCGGCCGG
>JASHVH010000148.1 GCA_030039575.1 Acidimicrobiales bacterium
GTTTGGCGTAGACCCGGATTACGCTTGCGGCCAGCCCCTGCAGATGGGTACGGCCGAAGTCACGAAAGGTGTCCGGACGCCCGCCATCCTCAAAAACCAGCCCTAAGGGCCCGCCGAAGGACTACTTGCGCGCCCGAAGCCAAGTTGCATTTGGTAGTCCCGGTCTTTTGGCGTTCGACCGCGCAAGTTTTCCTGAGGCGGGGCCCGATCTTCACCGCCGGCCGTGGGTCACCCGGGTTCACGGGCCAGTACACGAAAAGCGCCGCTCGGCCTTCGGCCTCCTTTATGACGACGGCGCCAGTACGGCCGGCCTCCTTCATGACGACGGCGCCAGTACTGCCTGTCAGGCACCAAAAAACAGGAGAGGCGCCCCCCGCCGGGCGCCTCTCCTGGCCGTTGCTCAGTCGAGGACGGGGTTTTTGCGGACCCCCGTGACCCCTATGGCATCCGAAGCCACCGCCTCAGAAGAGGCCGCCACCTCCGAAGCCTCCGAAGAAGCCGCCGCCGCGGCCACCGGAGCTACCGCCCCCGAAGCCTCCGAAGCTAAAGCCCCCGAAGCCTCCGAAGCCACCGGAGGAGCCTGAGCCACCGCCGCTCCCGCCGCCTGCACCACCTTGGCTGCCATGGCTATGGCCGCTGGAGCTACCGCCCCCCGGGCCACCTCCGCCGGAGCCACCGCCTCCACCGAGAAGGCCACCGAGACCACCCATGCCACCCAGGATGCCCCCGAGGCCGCCCAGGCCACCGATGCTACCCAGGATGCCGAGGATGCCACCATGGTGATGGCGCTTGGGTGCGGTGATGATTACCAAGTTGGCGTTGACGGTCGCGGTCCCGGCTTGGGAGCCGAACACCTGGACTCTGTCCCCGACCGCCACACTGGGTGAGCTCGTTCCCCTCTCTATGTACTTGGTCGTCACCCCCCCGGCGTTGACGTCGACTGTCACCGTCGTACCTTTGGGCCCGTAAATCGTGGTGCTCGTGGTCGTGAGGGCGAAGTCGGAACCAGCCCCGCCGCTCGTGACGTCGCCCGTGATCTGCACCGCGGGTATCTGGACGGTCCTTGCAGTAATGGTGCCAGTCGTCGATGTCTGCGTGCCCGACACGATCACGAAGTCACCTACAGCCACACTCGGAGAGCTGACGCCCGGTTGCGTGTAGGCCGTGGCGGTGGTGACGTCGACCGTCACCGACGTATTCAAGAGCGACCTGAGCGAGGAACTGGTTGCCGTAAGCGTGAAGTCCGCCCCGGCCCCACCAGACAGGACCGTGCCGTTAACAGTCACTTTGACGAGCTTGTGACGGTGGCCTCGATTGAAGAACTTGCCTCCACCGTAACCACCACCAACACCGACGCCTGAGCCGCCTCCCCCGCCACCGGAGCCATGGCTTCCAAAGCCTCCGAACGGAAAGCCACCGGAGCCTCCGCCGCCACCGGAGCCACCGCCTCCGACCCCTCCGAATGGGAAGCCACCGGAGCCTCCGCCGCCTCCGCCTCCGAACGGAAAGCCACCGCCACCTCCGCCGCCACCGAAGTGGTGGGCGGAGGCTACAGGCGAGGCGCCGGCTGCGGCAAGGCCTCCGATCGGCACTGCGGTCAATCCCGCCACCAGTCCGATGCAAAGCAAGAAGCGGGTGACTTTCCTAGCTAAGAACCCTCGGACTTGTCCCGAAGACGGGCTCTGTTCGCTGCAGTCTGTCTTATGTGACATGTAGCCCTCCCTGTAGTTCGGCATGCCCCGCGGGCAACTAACGCGCTGGAAACATCACCTCAACTGCTCTACCCAATTCTGCCGCCCCGGTCTGTGAGTGCCGCATGAGAAAACTGTGATGATTGTGTGATGAGGTCCGTGAAATGGCTGCTCCGGGCGCGGGCCAGACCACGGTGAACGGTGAGCCCAGCCTTCTGTATCCCTGCGTAACGGCCTGACCTCGCTACGTCCACAAACGGCGACCGGCGACCCTACCAACGGGCACGCACATACCGGGTCTGTGGTGAAGGTTATTCTAACAAAAGATTTTTACAGATGTCCAATGCCGAAAAAAACGAAAAATTTCCCAGCCCTTTTTGGGCTAGGAAAACGGCAACGGGACCCCCCGAGCGTCGGCCGAACGACAAGAAATGTGCGGGCGAGAGGACTTGAACCTCCACCCCTTTCGGGACCAGGACCTAAACCTGGCGCGTCTGCCAGTTCCGCCACGCCCGCAGCGACAGCGCTGAGCATAGCCCGCCGGCCGTAGCCCTCCAGACCACTCGGCGACAGGGGCGCCAAGCCCCGGTTTTGGCAGTAGCCTGCATGTATGTCTCTCCCATACCTGCCCGCGCTACCTGTCTCTCAGGCCGCCGTCCCGGGTAGCGACCCGAGCGCCGACGTCTACCAGCGACTGCTGCGAGAGCGCATCATCTTCCTCGGCACTGAAGTCGACGACCGGGCGGCCAACTTGATCTGCGCCCAGCTCTTGCTGCTGGCGGCAGAGGACGCCGGCCGCGACGTGAGCCTGTACATCAATTCACCGGGTGGATCGGTCACAGCCGGGCTCGCCATATACGACACGATGCAGTACGTCCCTTGCGACGTCTCGACCGTCTGTATGGGCTTGGCCGCGTCGATGGGGCAGTTCCTGTTGTGCGCAGGTGCCCCCGGGAAACGGTACGCGCTTCCTCACTCGCGGATACTCATGCACCAGCCGTCCGGGCAGATGCAGGGTCAAGCCACTGACATCGCCATCCAGGCGGAGCAGATCGTCTACCTGAAGCGGATGATGGCGGAGCGGATCGCCTTCCACACGGGGCAGTCCGTCGAACGGATCGAGCGCGACTCGGACCGTGACCGGTGGTTCACCGCCGACGAAGCCAAGGACTACGGCTTCATAGACCAGGTGATCTCCAGGGCGCGCGAGGTCGGGGAACCGGCTCTCGCCTAGCCGTCACGTTCTGCGGGCGAGCCGTACGGCTTTGTTCGCCGCGCTCCGCACTACCTGCACCGCGCCGCCCTGTTGGTAGTGGAAGCGGACCAGCTCCGAGAAGCTCCGTTTGCCGGCCCCGACAGGGTCGGGGCCGGGGCTGGCCGGCACCTCCACCGCTTCCCCGCCGGCCGGCGTGGGATCCGTTGATGGTGCCGGGCCCGCGTGGGCAGCGGCCAGATCTGGTGCAGGACGGGGTTGGCGGCAAAAGGCGGCCAGCGGTTGAAGCACCGCTGACCAGCGAAAACGGTCCCGGACCTCGTCGACGCGGGCGCGGCAGCCTTCGGCCATCTCCCAGTCCGCCAGGAGCTCAAAGAGCGCTTCCTCCAGGGCGTCTGGATCTTCGGGCGGGACCGTCAGTCCGAGCCGCTCACGCTCGATGAGCTCGGCGAACGCGTCACCTCGGGTGGCCACGATGGGCAGGCCCGCCCACAGGTAGTCGAGGGCCCGGGTCCGGAAAGAAAACCGGGTCTCGGCGCTGTCGAAGTGCGTCGATACGCCAATGTTGGCCTCGAGCAGGAAGTTCTGCCGCTCGGCGTAGTCCACCCAGCCCTGGTTGAAAAAGACGTTCCGGCCGGCCAGCCCGAGTTCCTCGGCCAGCGCCTGAGCGTCGACGGCCATCTGCATGGGCGGGACGTCGGGGTTCGGGTGGCGCAGGCCCATGAAGTAGAGGCGCACCGACGGCCGCCTCCTGGACAGCCCGCTCATCGCCCTGATCAGGGTCAGCGGGTCGAACCAGTCATAGATGCCGCCGGCCCAAACGAGCACCTCATCGGATTGGCCTATGCCGGGCACGACCCCCCTCAGCACCGCCCGCCGGTGCTCGGGGCGCTGGTCGGGAAGCCCGAACGGCACCACGTCGATCAACCGCCGCAGTGTCGGGTCGGCGTCGTAGGTGAGCGGGTTGGCTCGACCGAGAGCGCACAGCTGACCGATGAAGAGGTCACGCTGCCGCTCGCTGGCACAAATCAGGAAGTCACCCCGTTCGAGCTGGCGGTTGAGGGTTTCGACGGAGATATGGACGTGCTCGTCGCGTGCCGGCCCGGAGTGGCCTTTGGTGAGGGCGAGCGTCTCGAGGTGGAGCGGGTCGTAGACGTCGAAGACGATGATCTTCGTCGACCTGGCCAGCACCGGGTGGTGATGGGTCACGTACCCCTGGAGGACCATGACCTCGCACCAGGACTCGGCCTCGGCGAGCTCGTCCGGCCCGCCCGCGACAGCGGTGAAGCCCTGCGGGCTTAGTTCGCAGTACGGCGACGTCGTGATCAACCGGACTTCGTGGCCTTCTTCGGCGAGGCGCTGGCAAATATGCAGCGCCCGCATCGCCGGCCCGGCGATCTGGGCCCGAAGGACATCGGCCGTAACCACCAGGGCCCTGGTCAATCGCCGCCTCGCTTCCCGCCGGCGCCCGCTAGCCTCACGGCGATGGTTGGGCCCACGGCCACGAAGCGTACCCACACGCGGGTGGTCGTGTTCACGACGGACCCCATTGGGCCGGAGATGCCCGGGCCCGCCATCAGGGCCTGGGAGCTGGCGCGGGCACTCGGTGACCACCTCGATGTGGTGCTGGCCAGCACCGTTTCGGTTTCAGGCACCCATCCCAATGCGGAGCTGCGCCTGGCCGCCGGCCACGCCATCCGCCAGTTGCTGGACGGCGCCGACGTTTCGTTCGCCCCCAGCGCTCTCGTCTACATGGCGGCAGAGCTCCGCGAGACGGAGAAGCCTGTCGTGGTCGACATCTACGACCCGTACCACCTGGAAAACCTGGAGATGGGTGGAGCGGACCGGGCAGAGGAGGACCGGGCGGTGACCCGCCAGAGCGGCGTCGTGAACGCCGGTTTGCGCAGAGGTGACTTTTTCACCTGCGCAAGTGAACGTCAACGCGACTTCTGGCTCGGCTCATTGGCGGCGCTGGGCCGGGTCAACCCCTATAACTACGCCGCCGACCCGCTATTCGGCCGGCTCGTCTCCGTCGTGCCGTTCGGGCTCCCGGACGAGCCGCCGCAGCGGAGCGGCCCAGGTTTGCGAGGGGTTGTCCCGGGCATCGGGCCCGACGACAAGGTGGTGCTTTGGGGCGGCGGGGTCTATGACTGGCTCGACCCCATTTCGTTGCTGAGAGCGGCCGGGAGGTTGAGCCGCCGGGTCCCGGAGCTGCGCGTCGTCTTCCTCGGCATGCGCCACCCCAACCCCGCGGCGCCCCAGATGCGGGTCGCCGCTCAGCTCCAGGATCTCTCGGGGCAGCTGGGCCTCACCGGCAAACACGTGTTTTTCAACGCCGGCTGGGCCCCGTACGCCCTACGGGCCGACTTCCTCCTCGACGCCGACGTCGCAGTGAGCACGCACCTCGACCACATCGAGACCCGCTATTCGTTCCGGTCCCGAGTGCTCGACTACCTATGGGCCGGCCTGCCGATGGTGCTGACGGCCGGTGACGTCTTGGCCGACGAGGTGGCGGAGGCGGGGCTGGGAGTGGCGGTCCCCCCCGGGGACGACGAGGCCCTGGAAGAGGCGTTGGAGTTTGTGCTCGTTAACCCCCCGCCCCCCGAGCTGTTCGAAGCCGTCGCGCCGCTCCACACGTGGCAACGGGCGGCCCAGCCG
Source organism: Acidimicrobiales bacterium (assembly GCA_030039575.1). Classification (GTDB taxonomy): domain Bacteria; phylum Actinomycetota; class Acidimicrobiia; order Acidimicrobiales; family Palsa-688; genus Fen-671. The sequence continues at coordinate 5,563 of JASHVH010000148.1, forward strand.
CTCGCAGAGTTCTGTCGCCACCCCGTCCGCGCCCCGGACCTCGTAGTCAACCGCCTGTCACCCGAAGAGGCGGCCGGGCCATACGCCGGCCACCAGGTTTAGCCCCGAGCCGCGTCAGCGCTGCGGCGGCCCGAGAAACCTCGCTTGGCCACCGACACCAGGTTGCCGGCGGCCGCCCGCCCGTCCTCGTGTAGCTGGCGCAGTTCTTCCCGCAGCGCCTCGTTAGCCCCCCGCAGCGCCTCCGTCTCCGCGGCCAGAGCGTGCACGTGCTGCTCTCCCGTCTCCACCCGCTGGCGGAGCTTGCGGAACTCGGCCTCGAGCCTTTCGATGTGATGGTCCTTCAGCTCGGTGGCCTGCTCGAAATGGAGGGCCTTGTGGCGCTCGTCGTCGTAGGCCGCTTCCATGCCGGAGCGGTCCGCCACCGCAGCGAAGTACTCCGCCGTCGTGACCAGGGCGTTAGCGGGCTCTGTGCGCAATTTCTTCGGCGCCCTCAGTTCGGCCCAGCCCTCGCGTTGCTCCCGGAACCACCTGTAGAGAGCGAGCTGCGCACCCGTCAGCACCTGCTCGTTTGACGCGTCCTCCGCCTCGGTCCGGTGGTGTTGCATGTCAGGTGAAACGAAGCCGGCCGCTTCGGCGGCGCTATCAGCGCCTTCGCCGCCGGCCCGCGCTCGGTCAGCCAGCTGGTCCGGGAGCGCCTCGGCCAGGTTTCGGAGGAGCTCGGGGCCCGTGCGGTCCGGGTCGGCCACGAAGTCCTCGTAGCGGACGAGCAGCACGCGCCGTCCGGCGAGACCGTCGAGCAACTCGGTGCAGTAGAGCTGCCACATGGCCAGAGCCACGTACAGCGGGCGGCCGTCCCTCTTGCGCACGGAGAGGGCGACGTCCATTGGGCTCCGGTCGACGATGATGATGGCGAACCGGCCCTTGTCGAGCTCGGGTAACCACGCCGGGAGGAGCAGGCTTATGCGGGGGTCCTTCAGCACCAAAGGTTTGCCCCCCGCGCCAGAGGCGAGGTGGGTGAGCACTTCTTCCACCTGAGGACGCCAGTCGGGGGCACGCGTCAGTATGGCTTCGCGGCCCGGCGGCCGGTCCCAGGCCCCATCCAGCTCGGCCAGGAAGCTGTCGTTGAGGGCGTTCACGTCTTCGCGCTCGAAGAACCCCTTCGGGTTGTCTTCGGCCGCTTCCAGTAGGTCGGCCTCGTTGCCGGCGAAAAAGCCGGCTTTGGCCAGGAAACCGGCCACGGCGCTGGTCCCGCTGCGGTGCATACCGAGGATGACTACTCCTGCCGGTAGCCCTGCCGTCTGATCGTTCGCGTTCACTGCCCCAGAAGCTACCGGAACACGGGCTCATATATCCTTTGAAGCCAGATGACCAAAACTGACCGCCGGGCTGTTGCCCTGGCGCCGGCGCCGGGGTAGGACCGGCTTGCGACTGCTCGGCGTGCTGCTTTGCTACAACGATGGCGACCTGGTCGAAGACGCTGTGCGCTATTTGCGGGACCAGGGCCACGACCTCATTGTCTGGGACCATGGTTCGACCGACGGGACACCTGAAGTGTTGCGCCGCTTCAAAGCCGAACTGCTCGAGCTCCAGACCGTTCCCCGCAGTATCGATTTCTACGGCCTCTACCAAGCAATGTCGGCTCATTTGCTGGAGAACTATGTGGCCAATTACGACTGGGTGTCCTGGCCGGACCAGGACGAGTTCCTCGAAGGCCCCGACCGGGCCCGCTCGTACCAGGAATGGCTCGAGGAGGTGGCGGCGTCTGCTTATGACTGGATCCAGTTCAATAACTTCAATTTCTGGTGGACGGAGGCAGACGACCCGAGCGTGGAGCGCGCCGTAGAGCGGGTCCGCCACTACGGCCTTTTTGCCGACTGCGGGCCCCGCATCCGTTCGTGGCGGGCATCGGCGACGAACATAAGGGAGTTCAACCACAACCCGCCGCTTGGCCTGCGCTACCCGCGGCTTTTCAACTTGAGGCACTACCCCATGAGGAGCGCGGCCCAAATGGCCCGCCGGCTGGAGGTCGACCGGGCCGGGCTCCGCCGGGGAGGGGCCAATTACCATTACGACAACATGAGCTCCTGGCCGGAGCGCCTGGCCATCCCGCCCGGGAAGCTACATGTCGACGACGGCGGTGAACTCGACCCGTCGCTTGTATTCGATTGGCGTTCCATATACGGGAACGAAAATTCCCGTGGCTGATCGTGGTGCCGGCCATTCGGCCAGATGATGCTACAGACCGCCCGGACGGCCGGCCCTAAACCGGAGGGGCAGGTCCGCAGTTGGCCGGGCGCCGGTCTGGCCGGGGGTTGGCCCGGTGTCGCCGTTGTAAGCTTCCTGGCCACGGTCCTCAGCTGGCGGCCGTACACGTGGCGTTCTGTCTATGCAGGCATCGACCCCTCCTGGGAAGTCGGCTTGACGATGGGCTTCATGCGCCACCTGCAGTGGGGGCCATCTGTCGTTTTCACCTTCGGGCCCTACGGGTTCGTCGACGGGATTTTCCCCTTCTACCACCTCACCGCTTTCGTAAGCGTTCTCTACGCCGTCGCCGTCGTTTGGGGCTTGGCTGCACTCGTCGTCTCGGCGCTGCGGCCCTCGTGGGGCCTGCTGGGTGCCGGTGTGGCGGCGTGGGCGGGCCTCACGATCGCGGCGAGCAAAGCCGGCTACTCAGACGTAGCCGCCGCCACCGCCCTGGGACTGGCTCTGGCTGCCCTTGCCGCTCAACAGCCGCGGGCGCGGCTCACATTTCTGGGGATCTTGGGGGCGCTCACCGGCTTCCAGCTGATGGTGAAGACGAACGACGGGCTGCTCGGCCTCGGCCTCCTATTGGTAGTCATCGTCCTCGGCGGCATGGACTGGCAAAGAGCGTTGGCGGCTGGTGCTCTGCCCGTTTTGGCCGTGTTTTTCACCGGCTGGCTGGCGGCGGGCCAGAGCCTCGGCAACGTCGCCAGTTATGTCCGTGGTTCCCTGTCGGTGGCCGTCGGCTACAGCTCCGCCATGCAGATCTCGAAGGGACGCGGGGCAGAAGACTTCTACGCCGTCCTGGTGTGCGCCCTCCTCGTGTTGCTTTACGCGTTGTCGGTCCGGGGAGAGCCGCGGCGCTACCAGTTGGCTGTCTTGGTCCTGCTGTGCGGCTGGTTATGGGCGGCACTGAAAGAAGGCTTTGTGCGCCACGACAACCACGACCTTACCTTCTTCGGGTTGGCGCTGGTGGCGGTCTTGCTGGCCCGCCTCAAGCGTTCTCTCGTGCCGCTCCAGGCCGGCATCTTTGGGGTCACGGCTGTCATTTTCTGCGTGGCCGCTAATACCGTGCCCGAGCAACTCCACTCCCCGGGGGCGACCACGTCGGCCTTCTTCCAGGACATCGGCGAGGTGCTGGGGACCGCTGGCTTCGGCCACGCCCAGGAGACCGCCCGGCGCCAGTTCCTGTCCAGCGGCGACACCTTGCCGCCGGCCGTCCTTTCTCTCCTCGAGGGCCACACCGTGGCGGTTGAGCCGGTCGAGAACTCGATCATCTACGCCTACCCTCAATTGGACTGGGACCCCGAACCGGTCTTACAGGCCTACACCGCGTACACGGGTTACCTCGACCGCCTGGACGCCCGGTTCCTCGGGTCCTCTCGAGCTCCCGAGCGGATCCTGTACCAGCCGTGGGCGGTTATCGACGGGCGGGACAAGTTCCTCGACCCCCCGGCCACCCTCGAGTCGATGTACTGCCACTACTTGCAGGTGCCCGCACCAGGGCCGGCGCAGGTGCTGGCGCGCACCGCCGACCGTTGCGGGCAGCCGGTCGAGCTTTCCCGCGTGAGTGCTCATTTCGGGGCCTCCGTGGCCGTGCCCAGCGAACCCGGCAAAATGGTGATGGCGACCTTTTCGTTCGAGGTGCCCCTGAGGGCCAAAGTGGAGGGCATTGTGCTGAAGCCGCCCACCATGAGCCTGACCGCTTGGACCGGGGGGCCCCGGTCGCGGCCGAAGGCTTTCCGCTTCATCCCGGGGACGGCCGGCGACCAGCACGTCCTGTCGGTGCCGGCGTCGCTCGGGTATTCGGCCGCTTTTACCCCTCCCGATATCAAGAAGCTCGCGTTGTCCGGTGGCGGCTGGAGCCGGGGGCAGGGCCGGTACACCGTGACCTTCTACGCGGTCCCGCTGCGGCCCGGGCCCGGCTGAGCCGGGGGCCGGCGCCAACCCCGCCTCGGTAAGTGCGCAAGACGAGGCCGCGCACACCGGGGCAGCGTACGACCTTTGTGCGCGCCGGCTTCGGCGGCTTCGGCACGGGAGGGCTGACGGGGGTTCGGGCGGCGCAGTGGGACTTTTGCCGGGAAAACGGGGAAAAGTCCTGTGTTGCCCCGGCGCCGCGTCGATAACTGCGCAAAGCGAGCCCTTGAGGGCCGGGGCAAGTGGCGACTTTTATAGCCCCCGAGCTGCGGGCCACCGAGCCCGGGCCTTGTCAGGCCATATCGCCGTCTTCCAGATTGACGGTCTGGCGGTCGGGGGAGGAAAATGACACCACCGCCACCATGCGTTCCGTGCCAACGGCCCGGCCACAGTGCGGCGTCCTGCGCGGTATACAAACGGCCATGCCAGGGCTGAGTTCGGTCGTCGCGTCCCCAATGCGTTGCGCGCACGTACCCGAAACCACGTACAGGATTTCCTCGCAGTTGGGGTGCAGGTGCAGAGGGTTCGACTGGCCCGGGTTGATCGTAACGACGCCGAACGTTTGCTCCGCGCTTTCCGTCGTCACCTGGTTTATCAGCCACGAGACAGTGCCCCAACTCGTGGCGGTAGCTGTCGACTCGTCCCAGTGGGCGATCAAGGACTCGGGTATCGTCACCTATTCCTCCCGTCATAGTTACCGAGGTTCGAGAAACCCGCCGCGCTTGGAGAAGGAGAGCGGCCGATCGTGGCACAAGACCGTGACGAGCGGGACACGAGTACAGCAATCCACGATTGGCCGCTCTCTTCTGGGCGGGTAGTTTTGCGAACCTCTGTAGTTGGCCGAACGTGCATCTGGGCCCGGGCCCGGCGGCCGGCCGGTTCGTACGTCATGGGCCCGGGCGTTCCGCTTCGCCCACTGGCGCGGGACGACGCCGCGCCAGCCGGTCGACCACGAACTGGCGCGACAGCTTTAGCGACGTCCGAATATCAGCACCACTTTCCTCGTCGACGCACAGCCACCCGGAGTAGCCGGTCGCCGAGAGGGCCCGAAAAACGGGTTCGAAGTCGACTTCTCCCTGCCCGAGTGGCATGAAGGTGGTGGCCCGCCTGGCCCCCGAAGGCAAGGTTTCACCGGGCGCATCGTCGCGGCAGTCCTTCAGGTGGACATTGTCGAGCACGGGGGCGAACTGTTCCAGGACGGCGCCCACGTCGTCCTGGCCCGCCATCCACATGTGAGCGGTGTCGATCGTGAGCCCGACGCTCCCCGGTTCGACGTGATCGAAGAAAAGGCGGATGTCATCGGGGAACATGACCGGTTGCCCGTAGTGGTGGTGGAGGGAGAGCCTGGTCCCCCGGTCCTGCGCGTCCGAGCCCAGCCTCGACAGGACCGAGGCGAACCGGCGGATGTCGTCCGGGGTGACCTGGTCCTTTGGGAACCCGTGGCAAAAGATCACGCGTTCCGAGCGCACTCGGGCGGCAAGGTCGAGCACCTTTCGCAGTTCTTCCTGCCCGGTGTCGTCGAGGCTGCCCCCGAAAATGAGCCCGGAGAAACGGCCGGGGTCTTCCCGCGCCGCTGGCAGAGCGCTGACCTGGTCGTCCAGGTAGGAAACGTACTGCCCCGCCTTCAGCTGGAGGCCCTCGTAGCCGCATTCCCGGTAGTTGGAAAAGAGGACCTCCTGCTCGGACGCAGATCTCGTGGGGGCAGAGAAAGCGAGCTTCATTAGCCGAACTCCCGGGAAACCGCAACCGCCTGGCCTTCCTCTGCGCTCCGGTAAGCCGCCTCGAGGAACGCCATGGTGCGGAGGTTATCTCTTCCGCTGTTGGAAGGCGCCGTCCTCGTCTCGAGCGCCTGCAAGAACTGGTCGATGGACAGGAAAGTGGCCTCCGGTTTGTCCGCCCCCAAAAGGTTGGGGCGGCGGCCGACCTCCGGCGTGCCTCTGCCATCCACTGCCCAATGGCAGAGCCCGTCTTCGTCCAGGCGCAGGCTCCCCTTTTCGCCGATCACCACCGTGTCCACCTCCCGGCCCGGGTAGGAAAAGCTCTCCACATAGGAAACCTCCGTGCCCCGGGCGAAAGAAGCCTGCATGACCGCCTCTGTATCGCCATCGACGTGCACGAGGGGCGACGAACGGACGGCACAGACGACCGAGACGGGTTCGTCGTCGAGCATCCAGCGGAACCCGTCCAGCCAATGGATCCCCATCACGGTCAAAGAATGCCGCCGTGTGGTCGTCCGCCAGCCCTGGTCTTG
>JASHVH010000149.1 GCA_030039575.1 Acidimicrobiales bacterium
CGAGGTCATGGCCGGCCCAAAACGCGCCAAAGGCTTGGACCACTTCTTGCGGTGACATGGCGTTGTCCACTCGTTCTCCACCTCGTCCCCGTCCCGCTTGTACGTCCAAACGATCCGCCCAGCAGAATTTCGGCCGGAGGGCACAAGTTCGGACGCCACGCTCAGGGGTTTGGTCAGGCGGGCCCGGTCAGGGGGGCCTGGTCAGGGGGGGCCCGGTCGAGGGGCCTCGGTCAGGGGCAGGCCTCGAAAACGGTGTTGAACGGCGTGCCGGCGACCCGGCGGAACGTCGTAAAACCGGCGGCGGTGACAATCGCCCGAATGCGGGCCTCACCCGCCTGCGCTCCGAGCGCCAGCCCGACGTCCTGGCTCAGCGACGATGGAGTACAGAGAAGGGTGGAAAACCCGTAAAACGCCCGCCCGACGGGGTTTAGGTTGTCTTCCACCCGGTCTCCGGCGGCCGGCTCCACGATCATCCACGCGCCATCGGGGGCTAATGACTCGCGGACGTGCCGGGCCGCTCCGGCCGGGTCGCCCATATCGTGCAGGCAGTCGAACATTGTGACCAGGTCATAGTCCTTGCCCGGGAACGAAGCCGCGGTGGCCAGCTCGAAAATCACGCGGTCGTCCACACCGGCGGCGGCCGCCCTCCGAGCAGCCGTTTCGACCGAGCCGTTGTAATAATCGAAGCCCACGAACGTAGAGGCCGGGAAGGCCTGGGCCATCAACACCGTCGACGAACCGTGGCCGCACCCGACATCGGCCACCCTTGCGCCGGTTTGCAACTTGGCCACTGCCCCCTTCAGCGCCGGCAACCACTCCGCCACCAGGTGAGCGTTGTAGCCGGTGCGAAAAAAGCGCTCGCAGCCCTCGTGGACGTCGCGGACGTGGTCATGCCAACCAATGCCACCACCCGTTTTGGCCACCTCTGTGATGCGCGGCGAGTCAAGGACCGAGCCCAGCGCGATTTGGAAAAAGCCGGGCAAGTAGGCCGGGCTGGTCTCGTCCGTCAGGGCCACCGTCTGCTCGGGCGGCAGCACATAGCGCCCGCTGTCGGGGTCGTAATCGACGTAGTCGCCGGCGGCCTGCTCGTTGAGCCACTCCTGCGCGTACCGTTCGGAAATGCCCGTCCGGCGGGCCAATTCGGCCGGACTGAGTGGGCCCGCACCGGCCAATGCCCGGTAGAGCCCCAGCTTGTCGCCCATTACCACCAGCGCGGTGTTGAGAGTGGCACCGACCTCGTCGACGGCGCGGAAGACAAAGCTCATGAGTTTGTCTGTGTCGACGGCTGAGGGGTCGATTGCTTGGGGTTGGTGGACCGCGGCCATGGCTTCCTCCTGGGTGAACTCGGGGTTTTGGCGTCGCAGCTCAGGGTAAAGAAGACCGGGTGCGCTCGCCTCAGGGGCCCCACCTAATTTTTCGGGGCGAAGGGCGTCCGGGACCAGGGGCCCACCCATACACTCGGACGAGTGGCGCTTTTTGGCCGTGACCGGGAAAAGCAAGCGATCTCCCAATTGGTGGCCAACGCCCGGGACGGCCGAAGCGGCGTTCTCGCCATTGTCGGCGCCCCCGGGATCGGCAAGTCGACCCTTCTCGCTTTTGCGGAGCAAGAAGCCGTCTCAATGCGCTTGTTACGCGCCCGGGGCGTCCAGTCCGAGACGCAAATACCGTTCGGCGGCCTCTTCGAATTGCTGCGCCCGGCCCTTGGCTGCCTCCCTCAAATTCCCCGGCCCCAAGCGGCCGCCCTCGAGAGCGCTCTAGCTCTTGGGCCGGCCCGGGCGGAGGACCGTTTCGCGGTCGGAGCGGCCACCCTCAGCCTGTTGGCTGCCCATTCGGACAGTGTCCCGCTGCTGGTCGTCGTCGACGACGCCCACTGGGTGGACGGTTCGACCTCGGACGCACTGCTGTTCGCCTTTCGCCGGTTGGTGGCCGACCCCGTAGCCGTCGTTGTCAGCGTGCGGGACGGCGAACCGTCGCTGCTGGACGGGGCCGATCTGCCCCAGTTGCGGCTGGAGGGATTGGACCGCGCCGCGGCCGCGGACCTTCTGACGATGGGCGCCGACCGACCGGTCCCGGACGAGTTAGTCGAGCGGCTTCATCGCCAGACCGGCGGTAACCCTCTGGCCTTGCTGGAAGCGTCTCTCGAAATCGAGAGCTTCCGCCATGGCGCCCCGCTCGACACCCCCCTGCCTCTGGCGACCAGTGTCGCCAGCGTCTACCTGAGACGCACGCGAGCCTTGCCTCCGGCATCACTGCGGGTGCTCCTCCTGGCGGCCGCCAACGACACCGGCGACCTGTCTATTTTGGCCCGGGCGGCCCCGGCTCTCGGGGTGGAAGTCGGCGACCTCTCTGCCGCCGAGGAAGCGGGGTTCGTTACCGCCTGCGAGGGTCGGCTCCACTTCCGGCACCCCCTCGTTCGCTCGGCCGTGTACAACGCGGCGTCGGCCGACGCCCGGCGAGAAGTTCACCGTGCCCTAGCCGATGCCCTACCCGACGCCGAGGCGGACCGGCGGGCCTGGCACCTGGCCCTCTCAGTGCTGGGGCCCGATGACGCGGCGTGCTCGGCGCTCGAGCAGGCCGGCCTTCGAGCCCGCCAACGGAGTGCCTATGACGTGTCTTCGAGGGCGTTCGAACGTGCCGCTCAGCTCGCCCCGGACGACGCGTGGCGGGGGCAGCTCCTGTACGAGGCGGCTAATTCTGCTTGGCTCGGGGGCTTAGCGGAACGTGCCCAGGATCTCCTCGAGGCCACATCCGAGTTTGTAGTGGCTCCGAACCTGGCCGCCTCCGTTGACAACCTGAAAGGCCATATTGCCGCCCGTCGCGGGCGGGTGGCGGAAGGTCAGGTGATCCTGGCCAGGGGAGCGGAGAGGGTGGCGGCGGTCGACCCCGGGCGAGCGGTGGTGATGATGGCAGAGGCCGTCAACGCCGCCTTTTACGCCGGCGATGTAAAAGCGATGGGCGACGCCGGCGCCCGTGTCGCCGAGCTTGCCCCACAGGCCGGCGGGCGGACGAGCTTGTTCCTCGCCAGCATGGCGCGCGGCTTGGCGTTGACTCTTGGGGGCGAGGCTGAAAGGGGTGCCGCCCTTTTGCGCCAGGCCGTGTCCGTGGCCGAAGAACTCGACGAGTTGGCCGACGACCCGAGGTTGCTCACATGGGCCGCTATGGGCCCTCTATACCTGCGCGAAGCTGGCGCGGGCCAGGAACTCGTGAGCCGCGCCCTCGACCTAGCCCGTGCCCGGGCCGCCGTCGGCGTACTGCCGTACCTGCTCAGCCACGTCGCTATCGACCGGGCCACGACGGACCGGTGGGCCGAGGCGGAAGCGGTGTTCCACGAGGTAATAGACCTGGCTCGCGAAACCGACCAAATGACCGACCTGGCGACGGCCTTGGCTCGCCTGGGATGCCTCGAGGCGCGCCAGGGCCAAAGCGAAAAAAGCCGCGCCCACGCCACAGAAGCACTGCGACTGGCGCAGCAGCTTGGCCTTCGCCTCTGCGAGTTATGGGCCTCCGCCGCATGCGGAGAGCTCGAATTGGCGCAGGGGGGAACGGCCGAAGCCGTCGCCTGCTTCCAAAGACAAGAAGCGGTCCTGCGTGAATGTGGTATCGCCGATGTCGACCTTTCTCCTGCCCCCGAGCTGGTCGAGCTTTACCTTCGTCTGGGCCAACGCCAGCCCGCTTTAGAGGCCGCGTCCGTTTTCGAGTTGCAGGCAATGGCCAAGAAGCAGCCGTGGGCTTTGGCCCGGGCGGCCCGGTGTCGCGGCCTCCTGGCCACGGATGAACAAATGGACGGCGAGTTCGCCCGGGCACTCGAGTTCCATGCCCAAACTCCCGATGTGTTCGAGACGGCCAGGACTCGGCTCGTCTACGGCTCCCGGTTACGCCGTAGCCGTCAACGGGCCCGTTCGAGGGAGCAGCTTCGGGCGGCCATCCGGGACTTCGACGAACTGGGGGCGGGGCCTTGGTCGAAAATGGCCCGGGTTGAGCTGGCGGCCACGGGGGAAACGGCCCGGGAGCGAGACCCTTCTACGCGCGACCACCTCACCCCCCAGGAGTTCCAGATCGCGATGCTCCTGGCTTCCCGCCGCACGACGCGCGAGGCAGCCGGCTCGCTGTTCCTCAGCCCGAAAACGGTCGAGTACCACTTGCGCAGCGTGTACCGGAAACTCGGCATCGCTTCACGCGACGAGCTGGTAGTGGCTATGGAAGGCGGGGCGGGCACGAGCCACGCCGGCGGCTAGCGCCCGCCGTCCGGCCTACTTCTTGTTGGGTGTATCGGCCGTTCGGCCTGCGACCATCCGCAGGATTTGGCCCACAGAGCCCACGTCCCCGTGGCGGCGGCGGATGATGTCGGCCACGATCCCTGTCCAGCCGGTCTGGTGGGAAGCGCCCAGCCCGGCGCCGCTGTCGCCATGAAAGTACTCGTTGAAGAAGATGTTGTCACTCCACGCCGGGTCCGTCTGGAGCCGCTCGTTATCCCCGAACGACGGCCGGCGCCCATCCGGGCCTTTCAAGAAAACTGACGTCAAGCGGTGCCTCAAGTCGGCGGCCACCTCTCCAAGGGTCACCTTTTGCCCCGAGCGGGTGGGGTACTCGATCTTGAACGAGTCCTGGAAGAAGTTGGCGTACCGATCGAGCGCCCCGATCACCAGATAGTTCACGGGGAACCAGAGCGGCCCTCGCCAGTTCGAGTTGCCACCGAACATCGCGGTGGTCGACTCGGCCGGTTCGTAGTCGATGCTGGCCTGGAACCCTTCCACATCGAGCTCATAGGGATGGTCCAGGTGGTAGGCCGAGATGGCCCGCAGCCCGTAGGGGGCCAGGAACTCGCGCTCGTCGAACAATTTCGAGAACAGCCTTTCCAGGCGGTCGACCGAGACCACGCCGAGCAGCAGGCGGCGGTGGCCGGGCTCCCCGTGCAGCAACCCACTGCCCGCCAGCTTGTCCAGGTCGTCGAGGCCCTGGTCCCGCAGCAAGCGCGGGAACTCCTTGGACAACACCAGGCTTTGCCGGATCATCGGCTCGTCGACGACGGCGGCGGCCAGCACGGGGATGATGCCCACCATCGAGCGGACCTTTATCGGCACCACCGTGCCGTCAGGGGTTACCAGCCGGTCGTAGAACAGGCCGTCGATGTCGTCCCACATCCCCTGGTTCTCCATGGCGTCCCGGATGGCGGCGAAGTGCTCGACGAACTTGATGACGAGGTCCTGGGCCGGCCGTTGGCCGGTGCGGCTCAGCACCGCCGCGATGGCGCCCATCGCCAGAGAGTAGGAAGCCATCCAGCCGGTGGCGTCCGACTGCTCGAGGGTCCCCCCTACGGGTAGGTGCGACCGGTCGATCGGGCCGATGTTGTCCAGGCCGAGGAAGCCGCCCTCGAACAGGTTTGACCCGGCCTTGTCCTCCAGGTTGACCCACCAGGTGAAGTTGACGAGGAGCTTGTCGAAGATCCGGCTCAGGAAATCGAAATCGCGGCCCCCGTCAATGGCGAAGACCTCGAGCGCAGCCCAGGCCTGGACGGGTGGGTTTATGTCGCCGAAGTCCCATTCGTAAGCGGCCAGGGCCCCGTTCGGGGCCTGGAACCACTCCCGGCAAAGGAGGACTAACTGGTACTTGGCGAAGGCCGGGTCGACGTGGGCCAGGGCGACGCAATGAAAAGCCATGTCCCAGGCCGCGAACCAGGGGTACTCCCACTTGTCGGGCATCGACATGATGTCGAAAGCGTCAAAGCTCAGCCACCTCGAGTTGCGCCCGTAGCGTCGGGACGGCGGTGGTGCGGGTTGGGTGGGGTCACCCTCGAGCCAGCGCTTTACGTCGTAGTAGTAGAGTTGCTTGCTCCACAGCATCCCGGCGAAGGCCTGGCGCATGACCATGGCCTCGTCCGCAGTGGCCTGCTTGGGCGTCAGTTCGGCATAGAACTCGTCCGCCTCGGCCCGGCGTTTGGCCATAACTTCGTCGAAGTCACTACCGAGCGCTTGTGACGCGGCCGGGCCTGCCCCTTTGGGGCGGAGGCGGAGGTGGAGGTCAACGGTGGCCCCGGGCTGGACCGTGACCTGGTACCAAAACGCGCACTTGGTGCCCCGGAGGTCCGGGTTGACGGTGGCCGCCCCCGCTATCACGCGGTCGTTGACCCCGTCCTTCGGGTACTGGGGGCTCGCGGTCACGTTGTAAAGGCGCTTATCGTTCGTCTCGTTCTCGCAGAAGAGCAGCTCCGGCGCCGCCCCGCCCGGGGCGGCCCGGCCGATCAACTCGAGGTCCCCCAGGAAAGGATGGCGGATGCCGACCGAAGCCGGGCCGTTCGCGGCTAACTCCGGTTTTGGCGCGTCGAAGTCCCACGACCACGTATTGCGGAACCAGGCCGTCGGCAACACATGCAGCGTGTCGGCGTCGGGGCCGGCGTTGGTGACCTGGACGGACATCAAGACGTCATGCGGGTCGGCCTTGGCGTAGTGGACCTCGACGACCCAATAGCGGTTTTCACTGAAAACGCCGGTGTCCAGCAGTTCGTACTCGGGGTCCCATTTGCTCCGCCGGCCGTTCTCCTGGCGTAGGTCGTCGTAGGGAAAAGCCCGCTGCGGGTAGTGATAACGCCAGCGGTTCCAGGCGTGGCTCGGGACGGCATCGAGGTACCACCAGTACTCCTTTACGTCCTCGCCGTGGTTGGCTTCCGCCCCGGTCAGGCCGTAAGCCCGCTCTTTCAGGATCGGGTCCCGCCCGTTCCAGAGCGTCAAGCCCAGGCAAAGCCGCTGCTCGACGTCGCAAAAACCGGCCAGGCCGTCTTCGCCCCAACGGTAGGCCCTCGACCGGGCCTGGTCATGGGGGAAGTACGACCAGGCTTCCCCATCTGGGCTGTAGTCCTCCCGCACGGTGCCCCATTGTCGTTCGCTCACGTAGGGGCCCCAGTGGTACCAATCGCTCGCCTGGCGAAGCCCGTCCTCGAGCTTCCCGAAGGTCTTGGTTCGTTCTGATTCCACGCTCATTTGCTTCCTCCTCCCCGTCCGGCACGGGTTGTCGGGTTGTCAACGACCAACATATGTGGGCTCCCCCAGAGCGGCCTCACCCGCATCAGGTAATAAAAGAACGGGCGAACCGATGGTGAACTCGCGCACTTGTATAGTCGGGACGAGGTCTCATGAACCGCCTGCCGCCGCACCACGTGCCGAGGCCTCGCCTTACCGGCCGCAGCGCAGGGTACCGGGTCGTCGTGGTCGAGGCGGCGGCCGGTTATGGCAAGACCGTATTGGCTGCCGAACTGGTGGACTACTGGAGAAGCGTCGGCATCGACGTCCAGTCGGAGCACGCAGGGGTAACCGGCCCGCTGTTCGCAGCCCGTTGCCACCAAGCCGTCCGCCGGGCCGGGTTCACCGAAGCGGCGGCGACGGCCGAGGGCAAGCAGGACCCGCTGGACATGCTCGACACGCTCCTTGCCTCTCTAGGCGATGAGGACTGCACGTTTGTGGTCGACGACGCTCACAACGTCGAACCCGATGGCGGGCAGCTGATCGACCACCTGGCGAACTCCCTCGAGGGAGGCCAGCGCCTCATCGTTTTGGCCCGGCGGCTTCCACCGGGCATGGGCCGGTTGCGGAGGGCCGAGTTCCTTCAGTTGTCAGCGGCCGACCTGGCCCTCGACCAAAACGAGACACTGGCCATTTGCCGCGCCGGTTTCGGGCTCGACGTAGGCCCAAAGGCGGCCATCGCCCTGGACAAGGCCACCGGGAGCTGGACGGCCGCCACCGTCCTGGCCGTGGCCAGAGCGGCCCGGACCGGCGAGGAAGTGATGCAAGTGGCGGAGGCGGCGGCGGGGCCGGGCCGGCCGGCTGGTGCCGTGGCGGCCATCCTCGAAGAAGCCGTTGGTGCCTTGGGGCCGGCGTACCGTCCGTTGTTGGCCCAGGTAGCCCGCCTGCCCTTGCTCGATGCCGAGCTGGCCGCCGTCGTGAGCGGTGACGACGAACTGTTCGAACGGGCCTTGGGAGCGGGCATCCCTTTCACCCCTGCGCGCGACCCGTGGTGGGACCTGGCCGGCCCGGTGCGCGACTACCTGACCGCGCTTTCGCCGGCGCGTACCGAAGCCATGGCCAGAGCGGCCGAGGCTTACCGAAGCCGTGGCGAAGCTGGCGCCGCCTTCGAACTGCTGCTGGCCTCCGGCGACGCCGACGAGGCGGCCGCGGTGCTGGCGGCCACGCCAGGGGGGGAAGAGGACGCCATGGACACCATGGAGCTACGCGCCCGCTTCGACCAGCTGCCCCCCGAAGCGGTCGACGCCCACCCGGGAGTGCTCGTGCTGGTGGCCCGGCGGCTCGGTCACGCCGGGAAGTACAGCCTGTGTTGCGAGCTCCTCGACCAGGCCCGGGAGATCGCACAGCGCCGCGACGACCAGGTGCTCCACCGTTCTGCCGCCGCTGAGCTGGCCAAGGTCCGCCTGCTGGCATCCATGGACTATGCAGGAGCCGAGGCCGCCGCCCGTGAAGTACTGGCCACGGCCGGACGAGACGAACAGTTGACGCGGGCCCGGGCGAACGAGTTCCTCGGCTACGCCCTCTGCTGGCGGGTGGACACCAGCGGCCGGCGCGACGAACGGGCGCTGGCTGAGGCAGAGGAATGTTTCGCCCGCGCCTCCCAGCTTTACCGCGGGCTCGGCCTTCGTTCTGCGGCCTCGTTTGTCTTGGTGGACTGGTCCGTTCACATCGACTTCCCGCGGGGCCAGTTCGCCCAGGCCATGGACCGGGTCGAGGCGGCGTTGGGCCTGGTGGCGGACAGGCCGAGCGCCTGGGGGTTCGTGATGATCTGGAGGGCACTGCTGGCCGGTGAGCTCGGGCAAGCCGAATTATGCCGCGACAGCGTCGACGAAGTGTTCCGGGTGGCCGAGCTGAAAAAGAGCCCGTTCCTGATGTCGCAAGGCCACTGGAGGCTGGCCGTCCTCTCGTCCTACGCCGGGGACGCCGAAGCCGCCCTTGACCACGTCCGCCAGGCCGAGCAGCACAGCAAGACCTGGTTGGCCCTCGGGTCGGGCGAGTTCCTCTCCGAGGCTGCCGACCTCCTGGACCGCGTCGGTTACACATCGCTGGCGCAGGAGTACCTGGCCCGGGTAAAGGCAGAACCGAAGGACGCCGGGCACTTGGTCGCCCTGGCTGACGCGGTGGTCGAGGCGCGGCACGGCGACCCCGAGATGGCCGAGGAACGACTGCTCGCACTGGGTCATCAGCGCCTCGATGGGCGGGAGCAATGGCGCGTAAGCCTGATGCGGGCGTTCGCCGCCTTCCGGCGCGGCCAGGACAGTATCGCGGCCGTCCTCGCCGCCCAGGCCTTCGAAGAAGCCGCCCGCCTCGGCCAGCCCTTGCTCCCCCTGTTGCGCGAACGCGCCATTACCGAGCAACTGCTGGCGTTAGCAGCTCATACCGAGCAGCCGGCGGCGCTGGCCCTCAGGGCCAGCGCCTTGCCGATGTCCCTGGCTGTACTGGGGCGTTTCGAGTTGACTGTCGGCGGCCGAACGGCGCCGCTCCGGCCCGGCCAGGAGGCTCAGTTGCTCAAGTTCGTCACCGTCTCGGGCGGCCGCGTCCACTGTGAGCAGGCCATCGAGGCGCTCTGGCCCGAGGTGGCACGCTCGGCAGGCCGGAACCGGCTGCGCACCGTACTGAACCGTCTGCGCGCCGCCGCCGGCACCGTGCTCAACCGGGAAGGGGACATCCTGGTCCTGGACGAAGGGCTGCAAGTCGATGTGCAGGAGTTCTTCGCCGAGGCGCACCGGGCCGAGGCCCTAGCTTCAAAGGACCTGGCCTTAGCCACTGCGGTGGCGCGCGGCGCCATGGCCCGGTACCGCGGTGACCTGCTCCCCGACGACAGGTACGACGACTGGGCGGAAAAACCTCGCCAGCAGGCGAAATTGGTCATGCTCGAACTGCTCGACCTGTGTGCCACCGAGGCGGCGCGCCGGGACGATCTGGACGCCCTCAGGCGGACCGTCGAGCGCACCATCGAGTTTGCCCCCTACGATGATGTGCGCTACCTCCGGGCCGCCTCCACACTGCTCGAGCAGGGCCGGCGAGGAGAAGCCTTGGCGGTCGTCCACCGGGCCCGGTCGGCGTTCGCCCAACTCGGCCTCGGCCCACCGCGTTCATTGCTGGAACTGGAGCGTTCGATCGTCGCCTGACCGGCTTCGTTGACCGCGTCACGCACCCGGTCACGCACCGCGTCACGCACCGGGCAACGGCGGCGACGCTACGTGGAAATTGGCTTACCGCGCTGGAGCGCTCCGGTTGGCGGTTGTACCGGGTTGGCGGCCGTTGCTACCGTCGCCTTTGCGCCTCGACCGGGGCGCTCATCCCAGGAGCACAAAAAGGTCGTGACAACGCGAACCAGGACAGGGTCAGGCCGCGGGTTGGCCGTTGGCAATAGGGCACAGCTTCGGGAGCGGCCGGCCCGGACGGCACAGGGGGTGGGCCGGCGAGCGTGGCTGCCCGCGCGGTTTTTATCGGCGCTTATGGCCGTCGTCTTGTCCCTAGGGCTGTCCCTCGGGTCTGCCACCGAGGCAAATGGGCAGTCCACCGCCAAGCCCACGGTGAAGGTCTGGTTCCTGGAGGGGGAGCAGATGGTCCAGGCGAACCGTCCTGGGTCGACCCCCAGAGAAGCCATCCAGGCGCTGCTCAAAGGCCCGACGTCGGCGGAGTACAACCAGGGTTACCGGACCTATGTCCCGGCCGGCACCACGCTCCGGGGCCTGACGGTCGCAAATGGCGAAGCCACCGTGGACCTGAGCCTTAACTTCGGCCTAGGCAACGCGCAAAACCTCGACGCCCGTTTATCCCAACTCGTGCACACTGCCAGCGGGTTCGACGGGATCACCAAAGTCCAGCTGCTACTCGACGGCGGCACCCCGTACGGGATGTTCCCCGGCATTGTCACCGCCTTGCCCATCACCCTGAACGAGCTCGAGACCCCTGACGTACCCGTCTGGCGCGCCACGCTGTCGGCTACCGGCCCCAGCGTCCCGGGCCTGCTGGCAGCCCAACGTCGCCTCGTCTCGCTCGGGTTCCTGCTCCCGGGGGACGCGGACGGCCAGGATGGGCCGCAGACACAGACCGCGGTGCTGGCATTTCAGAAATGGGAAGGCTTACCGCGTACCGGCACGCTGGGCCCCCAGACCATGGCTCGCTTGAAGACGGCGACCCACCCGACGCCTATTACTAAAGGCGGCCCGGGGAAGCGAGCGGAGGTCCTGCTCGACCGCCAGGTGGTGCTCGCCATCGACAACAACAAAGTCGTCCGCGTAATCCCGGTTTCCACAGGCAAGCCGTCGACACCGACGCCGACGGGGAATTTCAAGGTGTACGCCAAATATGCAAAGTGGTGGTCGACGCCGTTTCAGGAATGGCTGCTGTGGGCCGTGCCGTTCAATGGCGGCGTGGCGTTCCACTATTTCCCTGAAGTCCCGCCGTACCCGGCGTCGCACGGTTGCGTGAGGCAGATGGCGACGACCGCCAAGTGGCTGTACGACTTCTCTGTGGTAGGTATGCCCGTCAAAGTGATCGCGGGCTCGAAATGAAAACAGCCATTGCCGGGGCCCTCCTGGCCACGACCATGGCGGCGACGGCACCGGCTCAAGCCGTGCCGGTGACACTGACGCCCGGCCAGCTGACGGTGGGGGTCTCCCTGCCGAGCGAGGGGTTCGAGACCGGCGTCGCCCGCGGTACTCACGTTATCTACGCCCAGGGCCTTGATATAGACCTCGCCCTTGCCATCGCCAAGCGTCTCGGCCTGGCGCGGGCCGAGTTCGTCCAGAGCCAGTTCGGCAACTTGGTTTCCGCCGGCAAGAAGCCGTGGGACATCGCCGTGGCGCAGATCACCATCACTAGCGCCCGGCGCCGCAACGTGACTTTCACCCAGCCGTACATGACCGTCGACCAGGGCGTGCTGGCGGCCAAGACGGTCAGCCCGGCCCCTACGTCCCTGGCCGGTTTACGGGCCTTGCAGATCTGTGCCCTGCGCGACTCCACCGGAGCCGACGTGGCCAAAACGCGAATTGCGCCCACGAAACCGGTCATGCAGCTCGATAACGTCCCTACCCTGATGCTGGACCTTCAGGCCGGTGTCTGCCAAGCCGTTGTCTACGACGCTCCTTCCCTCGGCGCGTTGAAGGCACTGGCCCCGACGTACTACGGCACCTTTGTCGGCTTGGTCCCGACGGCTGAGCATTACGGGATCGTCCTCCCCAAAGGCAGCCCACTTACCCAGCCTGTCGATAAGGCACTAGGCGCCCTGATCGCCAACGGGACGCTACAGCGCCTGGAGAACCAATGGTTCACGGCGGATCTGGCCAAGGTGCCCATATTGCACTGAGCCCACGCCGGCCCACCTACCGGCGGCCAAAGAACGCGTTGGCGCAGTTTTGCTTCGCCCCCCGGCCGGCTTCCAGCGACGGCCGGTCACATCCTCCGTTCCCCGGGTGTCAATACCAGTAACGCCCGTGGCAAGACGGGCACGGGCCAGAACCATGGCACGCGCGAAAGGAGAAGAGGATGCGCGTTTTCGTTGCCGGCGCCGGCGGGGCGATCGGTACCCGGCTCGTCCCCCGGTTGGTGGACCAGGGCCACGAAGTGATAGGGACGTTCAAATCCGCCGGCAAGGCGGAGGTCATCAAGGCGCTCGGGGCGCAGGCGGTCCAGGTCGACTTGCTCGACGCGGCCGCCGTGCGCAGGGCCGTCCTTCAGGCCCAGCCTGACGCCATCGTCCACCAGGCGACCGCGCTCGCCAACCGGCGCTTCTCCCGGGAACTCGACCGCACCTTCGCCGAGACCAACCGGCTCCGGACCGAGGGCACCGACGCCCTGCTGGCCGCCGCGAGTGAGGCGGGTGTGGGCCGGTTCGTGGCCCAGAGCTTCGCCCCCTACCGCTACGCCCGAGTGGGCGGGTGGGTCAAGACCGAAGATGACCCGCTCGACACCACGCCATCGGCCGGGGCGAGAAAAACGTTTGCAGCGATGGCGTACCTCGACAAAACCGTCACCGATGCGGGCGGTATCGCGCTGAGGTACGGCGGCTTCTACGGGGACACTGATGACCTTCAGATAAAAATGGTCCGCAAACGCTGGTTCCCCATCATCGGCAACGGTGAAGGAGCCACGTCTTTCGTCCACCTTGACGACGCCGCCGGGGCCACCGTCGTTGCGCTGGCACACGAGGCCCGGCTATTTTCAACATCGTCGATGACGACCCCGCTGCCCTTCGCGATTGGCTGCCCGTCCTGGCCGACATCCTGGGCGCCAAGCCGCCCCGCCGTTTCCCCGCCTGGCTGGCCCGCATTGTCGCCGGTCAAGACGCCGTGAACATGGGCACTGAAGCGCGCGGTGCCTCGAATGCCAAGGCTAAAAAGGAACTCGGCTGGGAGTTGCGCTACCCAAGCTGGCGGGAGGGTTTCGTGTCCGCCTACGCCCCCGCCGGTGCCACCGGGCAAGTTACGCGGTTGTCGATGAGCAGCGCCGCCATGAGGCCGTCGGACCAGACGGGCCGCGCAAGCTGAAGGCAGGCCGGCGCACACCCGGCAGGGCCCCGCCAGTCAGGGCCCTGCCGAACAGGGCTGCCCCGTTTAGCGCGACTCGAGGGCGTCGTACGCCTCGGACCAGCCCAGTTCCTTCAGTTCAAGCAGCAGCTGAGGCCGGAACTGGTCACCAAGCTCGGCCATCGCGTTTATGAACTCTTCAGAACCAACGCGGTACTTGGGCGACTTCCCGGTGACGGGGTGGCGGAGGTAGACGTGCTCCCCTCCGTTGAGCGGGACCAGGCGCTTGATGCCCGGGTCGGTCTGCAGTTTCTTCGGCCCCGACTGGACGGCCGAGGCTCGAGCGGTCTTGGAGACGACTTCGTCGCGCGTTTGTACTGGCATGGGTTTCCCTTCTGGTGCGTGCGCCGCAAGAAAGGGTAGCCCATCCGGCCGTTTAATTGGTGGCGGGCGAGCGGTGGGACTGACAGACGACTATGAGGTACTTACGCGCGACGGGCCCAGTCCCGCCGGCGCTTCGTCACCAGCGCGACCAGGACCGCAGCAGACAGCACTTCCAGGCCGAAAACGAACGGCCAACTGCGGAAAAGGGCATGGCCGACCCAACCGCCGATCAGCGAGCCACCGATGCCGCAAAGCACCGTCCACCAAAAGCCGATGTGATTGGGCCCGGGCACGACGAGCCGCCCGAGGCCCCCGACCACCACACCACCGACCAAAGCAAAGATCAACAGAGACAGCATGACCACCATTGTGTGCCCCATCTCCGCGGTCAACCATAGGGGAACACCCTGATCGGTCCCTGAGTTACCGAGGTCCGCGCCACCTACCGCGCCCGTCGAACCTCCGATGCGTGGCTTTACGCCCGGCGCAGACCGCGTTCCCGGGCCGGCAGCACTTGGCGGCCCTGATCACTATCGGCGCTGGCGGCGCGCCCCGGGTGGTGCGGGGTGGGGGGCTGTCCTGACCGGGCGGCGCAGTAAGGCAGTTTACGGCCGCGGGCTCCAGCGGACGGCGGCCCCGAACGCGGCCAGGGCCAAAAGGGCGCCGGCAGCGGCGAAGTCCGCGCTGACCTCGTGGCGCTCCTTCTGGACGACAATGTGTTTTGGTAGGTTGGCGAACACTTTTTTGAGTTCCGAGGCGCTCCTGGCCGCATAGCTGAGGCCACCCGTGAGCCGCGAAACTTCCTGGAGTGGTGGTAGGTCAGCCACCAATTGTGAGAGGTAGCCACTTGCGTACAAATCCGCGCCGCCAAAACCGCCACTGCCGAAGTTCGTGTTAGAGAAGTAAAAGCCGCCCTGTTGGGGAGTGCACCTGAGCGGGCCGGGATGGGTCGTGCCATAGCCGATGGTGTAGACCCGGACCCCCCGGGCCACGGCGTAGGGGACGGCCTGGAGCGGGGTGATACCCCGGTTGTTGGCCCCGTCGGTCATAAGGACGATGACGTCCGGCGCGTAGCCGTGCTTCCCTGCCTTTCCCGACGACGAGCTGGAGCCGCGGCCCCCGCTGCTCGTCCCCGGGCCCGGTGGAAAGGGGGAGGAGGGGGCGGAGGCAGCGTTCAGCGCGGCGTTGCCGACCGGTTGGACGTGCGGGTCCACTTCGGAGATGGCGTCGAGCGCTTGGAGGATGCCCGCTCCGATCGCGGTACCAGGGTTGGTGCTCATGTTGTCAATGGCCCGGTCCAGGACGCTGCGGTTCC
Organism: Acidimicrobiales bacterium; assembly: GCA_030039575.1. GTDB lineage: Bacteria > Actinomycetota > Acidimicrobiia > Acidimicrobiales > Palsa-688 > Fen-671. The sequence goes on from JASHVH010000149.1 coordinate 15,189, forward strand.
TCGTCGGCGGCACCGCAAGTTCGGCGAAACCGGCGAACTCGACCAGACCTATCCGGGTCCCGCTCGGTTGGGAGTTGACGAACTCGCGGTCCCCCTTCTCGGCCGCGGCCAGCCGGTTGGGGTATACGTCCGTGGAACACATCGAACCCGACACGTCCTGGGCCAGGATGATGGTCGTCTGCGATGACGGGACGTCCGAGGTGATCTGGGGCCGCGCCGAGGCCACCGCCAAGATGGCCAGACCGGCCGCCAAGAGCCCGATGGGCAAGTGCCGGCGCCAGCTCGACCTGCGTGGCAGGGCGGCGCGCAGCAGGGCCAGGCTCGAGTAAGTCACCGCCTGCTTGCGCCGCCGGCGGAGCACGGCGAGGTAGACAGCGACGGCAAGAGGAGCGGCGAGGAGCAGGACAAGGGCCTCCGGCCAGACAAAGCTCACCTCAGAGCACCCTCCCTGACCACAGCATCGACGCCAGGGTGCCGGCCAGCAGGGCCAGGACGGCCGCCCCGGCAAAGGCGGCCGTAATTTCGGTGTTCTCAGTCACGATCGTGAAATGCAGGTTGATCGTCTTCGAAATGGCGCTCAACGCCTGGCCGTCATCTTGATGGTAAGACCCGTTGGTGATGGCGGACACGCCCTCCAGCGTCTGGGGGTCCAAAGCGGTGCCCACAGTGAACCCGCCGATCCGCACCGTTGTCCCGGCGACGGTCCCCACCCCTATGGTTTGTATGCGGACGCCCGCTATCGACGCCAACCGTGCCCAGGTCTGCGGCTCGGTCTGGCTCGTGTCCTCACCATCCGAGATCAACACGATCGTGGAACCCCCGTAGTAACCGATGTTGATCTCACCCGAGGCGTCCTGGGCCAGCTCGGACGGGTTGACTCTGATCGTTTTGCCGGAAATGGCCTCGAGCGAGGCGAGGATGCCCGATCCCAGAGAAGTACCCCCACCCACCGAAAGGTGGTCGATGGCCTGCACCGCAGCGGCGTGGTCCAGGGTGGGCGGCTGAACGATCACGGCGCCCTCCCCGAAGGCGACCACGCCGACCCGGACACCAGACGGCTGCTCATGGACGAAGTCCGTGGCTATCCTTTCTGCCGCGCCGATGCGGGAGGGCTTGACGTCGGTGGCGAGCATGCTGCCCGAAACGTCGATGTCGAGGACCACGGTGGCTTGGCGGCGCGGCAACTTCACGGTGGCCATAGGCCGGGCACACGCGATAACGAGGAGGGTTAGGGCCACCATGAACAACGCAAACGGGACGTGCCGGCGCCAGTCCCGCCCCGGCCCGGCGTCCGTCGTCACGAGGCCCCGCGAGGCTAGGGCGGCCACCTGCACCCGTCGCCGGCGGCGCGACCACGCATAGGCAGCCACCACAAAAGGAAGGGCTACAAGCCAGAGGAGCCACCCGGGCGAGGCAAAGGTCATCTGACGCGCTTGCGCCCGCCTTCCGCCATTCGAACGAACGCGCTGACAAGGTCGTCTTCGGTCGAAACGACGTGGAGGCCGACCTGAGCTTGGGCCACCCCGCTCCGGATGGCTTCGTCTTGTTCCTCGGCGAGGGCCAAAAGGCGGTTGCGCAAGGCGGGGCTGCTGGAATCGACCAGCAGCTGTTCGCCTGTCTCTGCGTCCTGCACAGTCAACAGGCCGGCATCCGGGAGGTCGTACTCGCGCGGGTCGGACAGCCGGACGGCGACCACCTCATGGCGCTCGGTAAGGCGCAACAGCGGTCGCTGCCATCCAGGTTCGCTGATGAAATCGGAGATGAGGACGATAAGCGACCGGCGGCGGACCAGGCGGGCGGCGGTACCGAGCAGCCGGCTGAGGTCAGTGCGCGCCCCTCCGCTCACGGGCCGGAGGAGCTCCCGCACCAACGCCAGCACCTGGTCCCGGCCTTGCCGGGGAGGCATGGTCCATTGGCGCTGGCCGTCGTACATAATGGCGCCGATCCGGTTGCCACCCCGAACGAGCAGTTGGCCAAAGGTAGCCGCCAGTTCGCACAGCACCAGTTCCTTGGTCCGCTCGACGGCGCCGAACCCCATCGACCTGGTGCGGTCCAGCAGCAGCCAAGCTGTTATCTCGCGGTCCTCCATGAACTCCCTGACGAACAGGTCGTCCATGCGGGCGCTCACGTTCCAATCGATATGGCGGACGTCGTCGCCCCACTCGTAGGTGCGCAGGTCAAGGAAATCCATGCCATTGCCGCGCAGGAACGTGTGGTAATCGCCCTGGAGACGGCCGTCGAGGCGCCGGAGCACCTGCCACTCGACCCGGCGCAACACCCGCTCCGGCGTCAGGAAGGGGGCGGTGTCCACGGGTTGCTCGGTGGCGGTGTCCACGGGTTGCGCTGATTGTCCTTGACCCCCACGTCCCGCAGCACGACATCCGGGACGGGGATAGCCCGCAAGATGGCATCGACGACATGTTCGGCGTCCACATCGTCGGCGAGCGCTTCGTAGGAAAGGACCAGCCGGTGGCGGAGCACGTCGGGGGCCATGACCCGCACGTCCTCGGGCAGTACGTACTGCCGGCCACGTACCAATGCCAACGCTTGAGCGGCCAGGACCATGTAGATGGATGCCCTGGGGCTGACCCCGTACGTAACATAGTGCGCCAGGTCCTTCAAGCCCACGGCCGGCAGGTCCCTCGTGGCCGCAGCCACCCGGACGGAGTACTCGATGAGCGCCGGGTCCACAAAGACGGTCTGGACCGCCTTTTGCAGGCCCCTCAACTGCTGTACGTCCATCACCTCGTGGACATCCTCGAGACCGGTGATCATCCGCTCGACGATCACGAACTCCTCGGTCGGGGTCGGGTAGTCGACCAGCACCTTCAGCATGAACCGGTCTACCTGGGCCTCAGGGAGCGGGTAGGTCCCATCGGACTCGATCGGGTTTTGCGTGGCCATGACCAGGAAAGGGTCAGGCAAAGGGTGGGTGTCCCGGCCGATCGTGACCTGCCGCTCCTGCATGGCCTCGAGGAGGGCGCTCTGCACTTTGGCCGGGGCACGGTTGATCTCGTCGGCCAGGATCAGGTTGGCGAAGACCGGGCCCAGCGACACTTCGAAGGCCCCCACCTTCTGGTTGTAGATCCTGGTGCCGACGATGTCGGCGGGCACGAGGTCCGGCGTGAACTGGATGCGCTGGAACTCGACGCCGAGGGCGTTGGCAAAGGTCTTCACCGCCAGCGTCTTGGCCAGCCCGGGCACGCCCTCCACCAGGAGATGTCCGCGGGCCACCAGGGCCACGACCATCCGCTCGAGGAGGGCGTCCTGGCCGACGATCACCCTCTTTACGTTGTACAGGACCTCTTCGAGCGGTACCTCGGTCTCCTGAGCGGGCCCGCCCGGGCCGGCGCTCATTTGGCCGGCGCTCATTTGGCCGGCGCGCCGGCGGCGG
>JASHVH010000150.1 GCA_030039575.1 Acidimicrobiales bacterium
CCTTGCGCGACGAGGGCGCCGGCGGCCAGCCGGGAGGCCAGTTCCATCGCTACGTCCATGAGCCGTTCGGCTTCGGCCACGCGGTCTGCCAGGCCGATCGCGAGCGCCTCCTCCGCGCTCAAATAGCGGCCCGTAAGCACGAGGTCCTTGGCCCGTGCCGGGCCGACAAGACGGGCCAAACGCTGTGTCCCCCCACCGCCAGGGATGATGCCGAGCAGGATCTCGGGTTGACCGAGCCGTGCCCCGCGGGCCACGACCCGGAAATCACAGGCCAGTGCCAGCTCGAGACCGCCCCCGAAGGCACCGCCGGCGATGGCGGCCAACGTCGCCCTCGGCAGAGCCGCCACTGCGTCGAGCACTTCCCCGAACGCGCCGGCCGTTTCGGCCGCTCGAGCGGGGCCGCCGAACTCGGTGATATCGGCGCCCGCTGAAAAAATGCGCTCGGTCCCCGTGATGACCAGTGATCCCGGGAGGTCGGCGGCGAGGGCGTCGACTGCCTGGCGGAGCTCAGCCAAAAGCCCCGTTGACAGGGAGTTCACCGGCGGGCGGTCGACCCGCAAGACGGCGACCTTGCCCACCCGCTCGAGGGTGACGGCATTGCTCATGGGCCCACCGAACGCAGGATGACTGCATCTCCCTGCCCGCCGCCGCCGCACAGGGCGGCGGCGCCCACCCCGCCACACCGGCGCAACTCGTAACTGAGGGTGAGGGCCAGCCGGGCGCCGGACATGCCGAGGGGATGGCCCAGTGCGATGGCTCCTCCGTTGGGGTTCAGCCTGTCGTCGGGTACCGACAGATCCCTGGCCGAGGCGACGACCACCGCCGCGAAGGCCTCGTTCACCTCGATGACCTCGAGGTCGCTGACGGCGAGGCCGCCTCGTCCGAGGGCGGCGGCGATGGCGCGCGACGGCTGGGTGAGCAGCGACGTGCCTGGCCCGGCGACCTGACCGTACGAGACAATTTCGGCCATGGGCCTCACCCCGAGGCGCGCCGCGGCGCCCGGGGAGGCAACAACAAGGGCGGCGCCGCCATCCGAAATCTGGCTGGCATTGCCGGCAGTAATGGCGCCGCCCTCGGAGAAGGCCGAGCGCAGCCCGGCCAGTTGCTCCTCTGTCGTCCCCGGCCGGATGCCCTCGTCCTCGAACACCAGAACAGGGTCGCCGCGCCTCCTGGGCACGCTCACGGGCACGATCTCTTCCGAGAGCCGACCGGCTTTAGTAGCAGCCGACGCCCGGTCGTGGGACCGGGCGGCGACGGCATCTTGCTCCACTCGCGAGATGCCGGTAGCGGCGGCGTCACGGTCCGTGGCAGCTCCCATGCTCAGCGGCTCGAACGCGCACGACAGCCCATCGGCCACGATGTCGTCTCGCAGCGCGGCGTCGCCGTAACCAAGACCACCGCGCCCCCCGTCCAGCAGGTAGGGCGCCTTCGACATCGACTCCATACCGCCGGCTACCACGACCTCAGCCTCGCCGGCGCCGATCATGAGGTCGGCCAGGTGGAGCGCATGGAGCCCCGACAAGCAAACCTTGTTGACGGTCAGGGCCGGTACACCCATGGGCACGCCCGCGCCCACGGCAGCTTGCCGCGCCGGGTTCTGGCCTTGGCCGGCCTGCAGGACGTGGCCCATTACGACGTAGTCGACGGCCTCAGGTGGGACGCCGCCCCGCCGCAGGGCCTCGGCAATGGCCAGCGCGCCTAACTCCACTGGAGCGATGGACGCGAGTGCTCCGCCCAGCTTGCCGATCGGGGTGCGGGCTGCGGACAGGATTACAGATCCAGGCATTTCGTGACCCTCCGTAGGGCGGCCGAGGGCCGCCCACACTGCTCGACGCTAGTGAATGGCCTCAAGTCCGGGAGACCGTTCCTTTCTGCTCTGTTGGCCCGTTCCGCTCTCCACTTGTCTTTGGCGGCACGGGGACCTTGGCGGGGCCGTCCCGTACGTAAACTACTCGGATATTGGACTATTGTACCTCCTATGACCGTCGGCGCCCTTGCCGCTGTCGACCACCGGACGTCCCTCTATGTGCCGGCCCATCCGGTGCGTTTCGTGACGGCGGCCAGCCTGTTCGATGGGCATGACGCGGCGATCAACATCATTCGCCGTCTGCTCCAGGCCCAGGGCGCCGAGGTCGTCCATCTCGGGCACAACCGGTCCGTCGACGAGGTGGTGGCAGCCGCGGTCGAAGAGGACGTCCAGGGCGTCGCCGTCAGCTCCTACCAGGGCGGACATGTCGAGTATTTCAAGTACCTGGTGGACCGGCTCCGGGCCGCGGGGCGGCCGGACATAAAGATCTACGGGGGAGGCGGCGGGGTCATCGTCGCCCGCGAGATCGCAGAGCTCGAGGATTACGGAGTCCGTCGCATTTTCTCCCCTGCCGACGGTCAGCGCCTCGGTTTGGCGCCGATGGTGAACCTGCTCATCCAGGAATGTGACGTCGACCTCGCCGCCGACCGCCCCACCAGCCTCGATGGCCTTATGGGAGGCCAGGTAAGCACCCTCGCTCGCGCTATCACCGCCCTCGAAGGCGGGACGTTGTCGGAGCGACAATGCCTGGAGATCCAGGCGCACGCCTCCGCAGGGGTACCTGTCCTCGGTATTACCGGCACGGGTGGCTCAGGCAAGTCCTGCCTGGTGGACGAGCTCATCAGGCGCTTCAGGTTCGATTACGCCGACCGGCTGCGCATCGCGGTCCTTGCCATCGACCCCACACGACGCCGCGGCGGGGGCGCTCTGCTCGGTGACCGCATACGGATGAACGCCATTGGCTCACCCCGCACCTACTTCCGGTCCCTGGCCACCCGCGGTGCGTCATCGGAGGTGCCCCCACCCGTCCCCCTGGTCGTCGACGCTTGCCGAGCCGCCGGGTTCGACCTCGTTATCGTCGAGACTCCTGGCATCGGGCAGGGCAGTTCGGCGGTCACGAGTATCGCCGGCGTCTCGCTGTACGTCATGACGCCGGAGTTCGGTGCCCCTTCACAACTCGAGAAAATAGACATGCTGGACTGGGCGGACCTCGTCGCCATCAATAAGTTCGACAGGCGAGGCGCCAAGGACGCCCTGCGGGACGTACGCCGGCAATGGGCGCGCGGCCACGAGGCCTTTTCGACCGCGCCCGAAGACTTGCCGGTGTTCGGCACCATCGCGTCGCGGTTGAACGACAATGGTGTGACTGCGCTGTACGAACACGTGCGCGACGCATTGACGAGCCGCGGCCTGGTCGCTGACGGCGGGTCACTCTCGCCCGTCATCGGCAAGGTTTCCACTGGGACCTCGGTCATGGTCCCCAATGCCCGCGACCGTTACCTGGCGGAGACAGCCGAGACGGTACGGTCGTACCACGCCCGCACGGCTGAGCAAGTTGCGGCCCTGAAGCGGGCTGACGCTCTGACGGAGACGGCGACTTTTGCGGCGGAGCGCGGGGTGGACCTGGTGGGGCTCGGCTCTTTGAGCAGTGATGCCGCCGCCGCTGTCGACCCCGAGACGCGCCGGCTGGTCGAAAGTTGGCCGGGAACGTTGCGCCAGTACTCGGGCGACGAGGTTGTGGTGCGCACGAACGGCGCCGTACAGACGCGGTCGCTTGCGCAGATCTCGCCCTCGGGGACGCGAGTCCCACGGGTAGCCCTGCCCCGCTTCGCCAGCCGGGCCGACCTGTTGCGCTGGCTACGGTCCGAGAACCTCCCCGGGAAGTTCCCGTTCACGGCCGGCGTCTTCCCGTTCAAGCGGGAAGAAGAGCAACCGACCCGCATGTTCGCCGGCGAGGGCGACCCTTTCCGGACCAACCGGCGTTTTCACCTCCTGGCCGACGACCAGCCTACGACACGGCTTTCCACTGCCTTCGACCCGGTCACGCTTTATGGTTGCGACCCCGACGAACGCCCCGACATTTACGGCAAAATCGGGACCTCCGGGGTATCCGTGGCCACCGTCGACGACATGAAGACGCTCTTCGAGGGCTTCGACCTCTGCGACCCATCGACGTCGGTGTCCATGACGATCAACGGGCCGGCGCCGGCCATCCTGGCCATGTTCTTGAACACCGCTATCGACCAGCGGGTCGAGCGCTTCGCCGAGGAGCACGGCCGGTCGCCGGGCCCTGAAGAGGCGGCCGAAATCCGGGCCTTCGTGCTGGCCAACGTGCGCGGCACAGTGCAGGCCGACATCTTGAAGGAGGACCAAGGCCAGAACACCTGCATCTTCTCGACGGAGTTCTCGTTGCGGGTGATGGGCGATATCCAGGAGTACTTCGTCCGGAACTCAGTACGGAACTTCTATTCGGTCTCGATCTCGGGCTACCACATCGCCGAGGCGGGGGCCAACCCTATTACGCAACTCGCCTTCACGTTGGCCAATGCCTTTACCTACGTCGAGGCCTACCTCGCCCGGGGCATGCACATCGACGACTTCGCACCGAACCTGTCATTTTTCTTCTCGAACGGGATGGACCCCGAGTACAGCGTGATCGGCCGCGTCGCCCGGCGCATTTGGGCCGTAGCCATGCGCGAGCGTTACGGGGCCAACGAGCGTTCCCAACGGCTGAAGTACCACGTCCAGACCTCAGGCCGGTCCCTTCACGCTCAGGAGATGGCCTTCAACGACATAAGGACGACGCTGCAGGCGCTGTGCGCCGTTTACGACAACGCCAACAGCCTGCACACGAACGCGTACGACGAGGCGGTGACCACGCCAACCCCGGGTTCTGTCCGCCGGGCCTTGGCCATCCAGCTGGTGATCAACCGAGAGTGGGGCCTGGCCGCCAACGAGAACCCGTTGCAGGGCAGCTTCGTCATCGAAGAGCTCACGGACCTGGTCGAGGAGGCCGTCCTGGCCGAACTGGAACGGCTCTCAGAACGTGGCGGGGTGCTCGGGGCCATGGAGACCGGGTACCAGCGGGGGCGCATCCAGGACGACTCGATGCTCTACGAGCAGCGCAAACACGACGGCTCGTTGCCGATAATCGGGGTGAACACGTTCGTAAACCCCGACGGGGGCGAACCCCCGGACCACCTCGAGCTGGCCCGCTCGAGCGAAGAAGAGAAGCGCCGTCAGCTCGATCGGCTGCGTGACTTCCAGGCCCGCCACGGTCCCGAGCGTCCGGCCGCGCTGGCCGCGCTTCAGAAGGCGGTGCTCACCGGTGGCAACGTCTTCGCCGAACTGATGGAGACGGTCCGCTGCGCCTCCCTGGGCGAGATCAGTGCGGCGCTGTTCGAGGTCGGGGGCTCCTACCGCAGAACCGTATAGGGTTGGCCGCGAGTTTCGGGCAGCAGAAGGAGCGGTCGCATGTGGTCGTACCAGGTCGTGGCGCCGGGCTTCGTCGAGCGCGTCGAGGTCCCTCCGGACCGGGGCGAGCTCCGGGAAGGCCAGGTCCGGCTGCGCCTGCTGGTCGCCGGCCTGTGCGGGAGCGACATGCCGAGGCTGAACGGTGCCAGTGGGAAATCGGCGCGAGGTGATTTCGGGGGCGCCCCGGTGCACGAAGTGGTGGGGGAAGTGGTCGAAAGCGCTACCCCGCTCTTCAAAACTTCTCAACATGTGGTTGGCACGCTGGGCCGAGAGGCTTCCTTATCGGAAGTGGTGACGTGTTCGGCCACCACGATCATTGCCGTACCGGACGGGTTCGACGACGTCGAAGCCGTAGCCATCCAGCCGGTGAGCACGGTCGTTCGGGCAGCCGGGCAATTCCCCGATGTCCGGGGCCGCCCCGCTGCCGTCATCGGCACCGGGCCGTGTGGCCTCTCGTTCTGCCACATCCTCAAGCGCCAGGGCGCGGGCGAGCTGACCGCCATCGACCCAGTGGAGCGGTCGGAGACGGCGGCCGCGTACGGGGCGGACGAGTTCCTCGCCACCACGAGCCGGGACTGGCTTAGCGGTTTAGACGGCCGGGGCCGGCCCGAGGTAGTGGTGGAGGCCGTCGGTCACCAGAACGAGACCGTCGTCGACGCCATCCGGGCAGCAGAGGAGGGCGGGTTTGTGTTCGGCTTCGGCGAGGTCACCGACGCCGACTATGTCATCCCCTGCCGCGAAATTTATGAGAAGGCCTTGACCTTTGCCTCCGGCCGGACCAACGGCAACTGGCCTCGGGTACTGCAGGAGGGTGCCGATTACCTGGCCGCGCACAAGCAGGACTTTGCCAGTTACATCTCCCACACCGTGCCGCTCGCAGAGGCGCAAAGGGCTTATTCCCTGTACGCCCGGCCACAATCGGGTCGCCTAAAGGTAGCCATCGTTACCTCAGGATGAGCGATATCCTCCGGGGGTGGCGTAGCTCATAGGCGAGGAGGCCTGCCGTGCCCATCAACCCCCGTGCCGGACAGCTGGCGGCACCGTCTGACCTCGTTGACATCCCGCACCTGATAACGGCGTACTACGTCGAGCATCCCGACCCTTCTGAACCTGACCAGCGGGTGTCTTTCGGGACGTCCGGTCACCGCGGGTCGAGCCTCCGGGCCAATTTCAACGACGACCACATTGCGGCGATTACCCAGGCCATCTGCGACTACCGCGGCCGGGCGGGCATCAACGGCCCCCTGTTCCTGGCCAGGGATACTCACGCCCTCTCGGAACCGGCATGGGTGACGGCGCTCGAAGTGCTGGCGGCCAACGAGACGACCGTGCTCATCGACGCGCAGGACGGGTATACCCCGACCCCGGCGCTGTCCCACGCCATTCTCGTCCAGAACCGGTCGGGGGGTGGCGGCCGCGCCGACGGCATCGTCGTGACGCCCTCACACAACCCTCCTTCTGACGGAGGCTTCAAGTACAACCCTCCGGAGGGTGGACCGGCGCCGACCGACGTCACGACGGTGATCCAGGACCGGGCCAATGAGCTGCTATCCGGGAGCCTGCGCGGGGTCCGCCGTACGCCGGTCAGCTCGGCCCGGGCCGCCGGCACCACCCATCGTTACGACTTCCTGCGTTCCTACGTCTCGGATCTCCCCGCCGCCATCGACATGCCGGCCGTGGCCGCCGCCGGGGCCCGGGTCGGGGCCGACCCGCTCGGCGGGGCCAGCGTCCAGTACTGGGGCGCCATCGGCGAGCGTTACGGCCTCGACCTCACCGTCGTCAACCCGCAGGTCGACCCTACGTGGCGGTTCATGACCCTCGACTGGGACGGGAAGATCCGTACAGACTGTTCCTCGCCGTACGTGATGGCCTCGTTGATCGAGCGGAGGCACGAGTTCGATCTGGCCACGGGCAATGATGCCGACGCCGACCGTTTCGGTATCGTCACCCCCGACGGTGGCCTGATGGCCCCGAACCATTTCCTTTCGGTGGCGATCGAGTACTTGTTCTCCCACAGACCGGGTTGGTCGCCGGGCACCGCCGTGGGCAAGACGCTGGTGTCGTCGAGCATGATCGACCGGGTCACCGCCGGTCTTCAGCGGCGCCTGTACGAGGTGCCCGTCGGGTTCAAATGGTTTGTCGACGGCTTGCTCGACGCGAGCATTGGCTTTGGGGGAGAGGAAAGTGCTGGAGGGTCGTTCCTGCGCCAGGACGGAGGGCCGTGGAGCACTGACAAAGACGG
>JASHVH010000151.1 GCA_030039575.1 Acidimicrobiales bacterium
ACGTACGAGCAAGTTCCTCGAGACGGACAAAGCTCGCCGCGAGAGGTTCGGCGAGAGACGGTACCCACAAGCTCGTCAGGTGGTCCGGCACCACGGCCCGGTCGAGATCCTCCCAGGCCACCACGGTCACCGACTCGTCCGGCAGGCCGAGGTGCTGAAGGACGGTCACAGTTGCGCCGTCCGCGCGCGTACCGAGCTGCTCGAAGGCTGAACCGAGGGCCAGCTTCACCTCGGACAGGACCTGGGTCGAATCGCACTGGCCCACCAGCAGTGGCCCGGCCGACCCGGCTGCCTCAGTGGCAAACCGGTGACCGTCCACGATGCGCACACCTGCCGCCAGCGGGTCGACGCCCAGGCGCTCGAACGCCAGGTCTGCGAACGAGACCCCCGGCAAAATAACCGTTTCGACCCGCGCATCTGCACGCAGCAACTCGACTGTCCGTTCTGCCACTGACGGTGAGCCGGGCACGGCGTACAGGACCGTCCCTTCGCTGCCGGCCGACTCGACCAGCGCGTCGACTATGCCCGAGTACACCTCGTCCAACGTGGCCGCAGACTCATATAGGAAATCGAAGCTGCGAGCACCGGGTACCGTCGCCGCTGACGGGTGACGGGAGGTGCGCAGCCACCGGACGGGCGTGTCCTCTATGGCTGCGAGCGATTCTGCAGTGACCAAGCCGGGCCGGCCCGGGCCCAGGCCCACGACCGTGACCTTCGGCTGCGTCACCGCTTAGGGAGACCCCTCGCCTGCCGGCCAAACCTGGGGGATGTAGGGCGGCGCTGGGAGCGCCGTGGTCCACGAGCCGAAGCTCGGGTCGACCTTGACGTCCGCTGCCTTCAGGATCCTGATCAGACCAGTATTGCTGGCGTCTCCCTGGACTGGCCACGTATAAGCGACAGTGCCGGCTCCGAGGGAAACAACCCCGATCACGGAAGCAACCTGGGGGTTGAACGGGATGAGCGTCCTGGTCCGCACCTGGACCACTTCGTACCCCCAGCTTTGGGCCACCAGACCGGCCTTCCCCGGCGCCAGGGCATTAACCTCCTGGCGGAACACCGCGGGCTGCTGGATCAGCTGCTCGGGCGTGAGGCAGTAGCGGGCACCGGTCCCGGCGGTAGGCGCGGGACCTCCATTTGCCGCCGCGGTGAGCTCGTTGGCCACGGCTTGCGCCTGCTTTTGGCTGGCTGCCATGTCGACAGTGCCACCGGCCCCTGGCGCCGACACGTCTATCGAGGTCACGCACACCAGCGCCCAGAACGACGACTGGTTGGCCTTGTAGAACTCTTCGGCGCTCTTCAGGTTGGGCGCTTTTGACTGGACTACGGCTAGTTCGGCATCCGCCTCTACCACGGATGACCGCAGCTTCTGCGGCAGCTGCGGCCATACTTGCGGGGCGGCCGCCTCCTCGCTGGACCAGGCGGCTTCGCGCTCGAGGTACGAGGGCGCCTCGCCCCGGCGCTGGAGGTATTGATGGACGGCCAGCCAACTGACCAACAGGGTGAGCCGCCCGGTCGACCACGGCAGTCCGAAGTTGCCCGGTCCGGACCCGCTCCCCGTCACGCTGAAGGCGGGCACCGTTTCGCCCTGGGCGGCGTACTCCTCCTCTTGGACCTTGCTGGCGTGGTCAAAGGCGGCCACGTACGCCGGGCTGGAAGCCCACATCCGAAGGTTCTGGGCCAGCTCGGTCTGGGTGATGGTCTGCCCATTGACACTGGCGGCCGGCGGCGAGGTAGTGCATGCAGAAAGGCTGCCGCCGAGGACGCCCGCCACTACGACCACCGCTAGGGGCTTTGACCTCGCCCGCCAAGTGGCGCGACGCCAGGTTGCCGCGCCTCCGGTGGCGAAGCTGTGACGACGAAGACCGGGAAGGGCAGGGCGTACCACGACCGCCCCAAGCCTAGTCCCCGCTCGCGCCCGCCTGGGAAACGACCGGGGCGTCGCCGGGTGGCACCAGGGCGCGCAGTACCTCGACCAGCGTGGACGCCGGGTCGGTGCCTTTCCGGACGGGCCCTACCAGCTGGCCCTGGTCCTGCTTGAAAACCGCGTGCGGCCAAACTCGGCCGAGGCGCACTTGTTCGCTGGCTTTCAGCGCGACGGGCGAGATCCTGGCTACGAGACTGCCCGCCGGCGTCCCTATACCGCCACTGACTACGGTTACGTCCCGGATCCCGAGGCGAACGCATTCCGCCCTCAGGTGAGCTATGCCCAGCAGGGCAGCAGCGGCTTTTGGCAGGGGGCCGTAGCGGTCCGCCCATTCGGACTCGACGTCGTCCACTTCCTCGTGCGTGCTGAGGGTGGCCAGCTTGCGGTACGCCTCGAGCCTCAGGTCCTCTCGGGCCACGTAGCTGGCGGGAAGGTTGGCCGTCAGGGGCAGGTCGAGACGGATCTCGGCCGGTTGCCGCACCGGTTCGCCCTTCATATCGGCCACGGCCTCGCTGACCATTTGCACGTAAAGGTCGTAGCCCACCGCCGCTATGTGGCCCGATTGGTCCGCACCCAGGAGGTTGCCGGCGCCTCGGATCTCGAGGTCGCGCATAGCGATCTTGAACCCCGAGCCCAACTCGGTGTGCTCGCCGATCGTCCGCAGGCGCTCGTACGCTTCTTCGGTCAATTTGTGGTTCGGCGGGTAGAAAAGGTAGGCGTACGCCCTCTGCCCCGCCCGTCCGACGCGCCCCCGAAGCTGGTGCAGCTGGCCCAGCCCAAGCATGTCGGCGCGGTCGATGACGAGAGTGTTCACCGTGGGCATGTCGATGCCGGACTCGATGATGGTCGTGCACACCAGGACGTCGTAGCGGCCCTCCCAAAAGTCGAGCACTACTCGTTCGAGGGAACCCTCGTCCATCTGGCCATTGGCGACCGCTACGCGCGCTTCGGGCACCAGTTCCCTAAGCCGGGCGGCGACTTTTTCGATGTCGCGCACCCGGTGGTGGACAAAGAAGACCTGGCCCTCTCGCAGCAGTTCTCGGCGAATGGCTTCGGCCACGGCCCGCTCGTCGTACTCGCCCACGTAAGTGAGGATGGGCCGGCGAGCGGCCGGCGGCGTGGCGATGAGCGAGAGATCCCTGACCCCGGTCAAGCTCATTTCCAAAGTCCGCGGTATGGGCGACGCCGTCATCGTCAGCACGTCCACGTCCGTGCTCAACTTTTTGATTGTTTCTTTATGGTTGACGCCGAAGCGTTGTTCTTCGTCGACTACGAGCAGGCCGAGTTCCTTGAACTTGACGTCTTGAGCCAGCAGTTTGTGGGTGCCGATGACGATATCGACGGATCCCGAGGCCAGGCCGTCGGTCACGGCCCGGGCTTCACCCGGGGTAAGGAACCGTGACAGCATCTCCACCCTGACCGGGTAATTGGCGAACCTTTCGCTGAAAGTCTGCATGTGCTGGGAGGCGAGCAACGTCGTGGGCACGAGGACCGCCACTTGCTTGCCGTCTTGCACCGCCTTGAACGCCGCCCTCATGGCCACTTCGGTCTTGCCGAAACCAACGTCACCGCACACGAGGCGGTCCATGGGCACCGGGGCCTCCATGTCCGCCTTGACGTCGACGATCGCCTTTAGCTGGTCGGGCGTCTCGTTGTAGGTAAAGGCATGCTCCATCTCCGTTTGCCATGGGGTGTCGGGGCCAAACGCGTGGCCGGGCGACGAAGCGCGCTTCTTGTAGAGGGCCACCAGTTCATGGGCGATCTCCCGGACCGCCTTGCGCACCCGGGCCTTGGTCTTTTGCCATTCGCTCCCGTTCAAGCGGGACAGAGAAGGCTTTTCCCCACCCGTATAAGGGCGAAGGGCGTCTACTTGGTCCGAAGGCACGTAGAGTTTGTCGCCGTCCCGGTACTCGAGCAACAGGTAGTCGCGCTCGACATCGCCTATAGACCGTTTGACCATGCCGCCAAAACGGGCCACCCCGTGCTGGAAATGCACTACGTAGTCGCCCGTCTTCATGTCATCGAAGAAAGTGGGCACTTGTGCAGCGCGAGGCCTGGCGGCACGGTGCGGCCGCCGGCGGCCCGTGAGGTCTCCTTCGGCCAGCACGGCCAGCTGAAGGGCCGGGTATATGAAACCCCTGTCGATCGGGGCCACCACGACCTGGGCGGCACCGCTTACCCCGGTGCGGAGTTGGCCGCTCCCGCCAGGGCCGTTTACAATGTCGGCACTGACCCCCTCATCCTGCAACGAGCGGGCCAGGCGCGCCGCGCTGCCCTCGTTCTCGGCGCAGACGACCACGGTGAAACGCTTGGCGACGAGGTCGCGCAGTTGGGCCAGGAGCCGCTCCTGGCCCCCGGCCACCGGGTCCCAGCCCATCGTGCTGATGGTGGGAGTACCCGGGCCTTCGGGGACGGGCGTAAGCATGGCCACCGACGCGTTCGTCCCGCTCAACAGGCGATCGAAAGGCAAGTAAAGACGAGGGAAATCGCGACCCTCGGCGCCCCAGGTAACGGCCAGGGCGCCGGCCAGGTCGGCTTCCTCTTCTGATATCTCCACCGCCCGCTCGCGCATCCTGCGCGGTTCGACCAGGAGCACCTTGGCGCCCCGGGGGAGAAGGTCGATCAGGAGGTGCTCGTCGGCCGTAAGCCATGGCAGCCACGACTCC
>JASHVH010000152.1 GCA_030039575.1 Acidimicrobiales bacterium
TTCCTTTTTCCGTACCGCTTCGCTACCGGCAGGCCTGCCGCGTCGCAGTGCTCAGACGGCCGCGCAGGAGCACGGTCGGCGGGTGGTCGGCATCTACGACAGGCCTCTTACCGGTGCGACCTGGCGGTTTCAGGCTTCAAAACTGAAGGTACGAGTTGGCCGAGCACAAGACAATGGGCCCAGGTCGTCTCTCAGAAATGGACCTGGGCCTAGGACCTCGGCAGGAGTTGGCCAGGGTACCTGGCCGGGCGGTACCGTCCCCGCTCCACGCTCTGCCCGGGAGCGCACGCTGCCGCGCAGGTTGCCGCAGGGCTGCCCAGCGGCTCGCGGTGGGAGGATGGGCTCCCCCATTTGCTGTTTTTCACATTGCCCCGGGAGTTTCTTTGGGTTCGGGGTGCAGCTGGTGCAACCGGCTCCCGTGAAAGACGAGCGGCATCACGGTGTGGTCGCTGTTCAGGTCGTGCACGCGCAGCACCACAATGTCGTGGTCGCCCGCGCTCCATCGTTGGTCGAGGCTGCAGTTGAACCACGCGCTGGCCCCGTCCAGGAACACCGCCCCATCGTCGCTTGCGTGCCAGTCGAGGCCCGAAAACCGATCGGCAATCGGCTCGGCTAGTTGTCGGCACACCTTTTCCTGTTGCGCCCCGAGGATGCTGATACCCAACCTCTCTGCCTCGGAGAGCAAGGGCCAAGTTTTGGAGGTATGCCCGACGCAGACAAGGACCATCGGCGGGTCCAGCGACACTGAGGTGAACGAGCTCACACTGATGCCTCGCGGCCGGTCGCCGATTAAAGCCGCCAGCGCGGCTACGCCGCTTGGGAACATCCCGAATACCCGCCGCAAGGCCAGGGGCTCAAATGTGTCAGCCAAGCTCATTGAACCTCTTTCAGTAATGCGCTCACTCTGTGACGATCTCGAGACCCGCGTCCCGAGCATTGTCGAACCGGTCGTCGACCAGCACAGGGTCGAACCCGCGGCCTGACAGCACCGAAGCGGCTATGGCAGCGCGGTACCCGGCGGCGCAGTGGACCCAGATTTCTTCGTCGCCCGACAACGAAGAAAGGGCGGGAGCTATTTCTGGGAGCGGGATGTTGCGCGTCCCCTTTATGTGCCCCTTTTCCCATTCGTGTCGAAAACGGACGTCAATTACGTCCGGGGAGGGGCTTTTCTTGCTCCGCTCCGCCAGGTCACGAAAACTGCATACGCGGTAGCGGCCACGCTGCCCCTCGAGCCGGGCCGCTGCGGTATCAAATCGAGCCCAGCCCTTTGGGCTTTCCCTACCGATCCGAGCCAGTAGCCGGCGGGCGTCGGTGACTTCCTCAAGGCTGCGCGCGACGATGACGAAGTCGGCTTCGGCCGGGACGAGCCAACCGAGGTAGGTCTGCAGGTTGGGACCGAGCTCGATGTTCAGTGACCCGCGCAGGTGCCCATCAGCGAACGCCCGACGCGGTCGGATGTCGACGACCACCCCTCCCTGCCCCACGGTGTCTCGTAACTCGTCTGGGTCGAAAGAAGGCAGCGGACCGTAACACGGCTCCGCTGCCCCGGCCCGGTTGAGGGCCCCCATCTCCCCGTAATAGGCCGGCACCGGGAGCGCTTCGCTTTTGAGCTTGGCCATGAAACAACACATGTCGAGGCGAGCCGCCGGGTTGCCGTCTCGCTCTGAGCCAATTGTGATTTCGGTGCCGGCCAGGATGGGAGCCGAGCCGGCGGAGCAGAAACTGCCGAAGCCGTGAGTGGGGAGGACCACCGTGCTCGGGGACAGTTCCGTAAGAAGGCGGCGTACCGAACGCCACTGGGCTTCCGCCAGCCGCTGCGTCGACGAGGCGCCAAAGAGATCGGTCCTGCCCGTCCCTCCTGCCAGGAGAGACCCGCCGGTCAACGCCACCTTGGCCCCCAAGGCGTCTTCGATTACGAAGCACAGGTGGTGGGGCGTGTGCCCCGGAGTCGAGAGTACGGTCAGGGTCAAGTCCCCGACCGTCAGGACATCGCCCTCCCGTAGGCCCTCGCTTTCGAAAATAAACTCAACGGGCTCGTCCGATGGCACGCCGTAGGTCGCCTTGGCTCGACGAGCCAGAGCCAGTCCCCCGCTCACGTAGTCGTTGTGGACGTGTGTTTCGAGGACCAAACTCACCTCGACCCCGAGTTCCTCAGCCGTCTGCAGGTAAGGGCCAGGGTCTCGTTGGGCATCGATGACGGTGGCTCTTTCTCCGTCGTGGATCAGGTAGCTACGGTCCCCCAGGCCTTCGGCGTCGTAGGCAACGACCTCCAGCCGCCTAAGCGTGGGTACCACTTCGGTCATCGCGCTCCTCCGTCGAGCTCCATGTGCGAGGCAGTCATCGGGATCCGATCTAACTCAGTCTATGGGATCCATAGTAACACTAGCCGACCCTGGAGCCTGTTGGGCCAAAGCGGCGGCGAGAGCGAGGTGCTCGGCTACCTCATCGACGAAGCCTTGCGGCTCGTACCTGATCTTTGCAGCAGAACATCGAGATGCCGGCAGCGTTCGGTGCCCCCTTCAATATTCCCGCTGACGAATTGCACCCCGATGACAGCGCGCCAGCCTGGGCAGGTTCGTCGGCGACCCGCAGGAGTTCGCAGATTGGTTCGAGGACAATCTCGAAGAGCGCGTCTTCGATGGCGTGCAGCTTTTCCCGCCGTGCCACCGCGGCCCCGCCGACTTCTTCGTAGACCACGTAGTTCCCGAACTGCAACGTCGGGGCATCTTCCGTAAGGAGTACGAGTCAACGCGCCTCGAAGAGAACCTGCAGCCAAGTTCGTTTGGGCGCTTTCGTTCGAGGGCACGGCCGATGAACTAGCCATTAGGGACCGCGAGTACCACGACTCAGCGGAGTGGGCGGCGCGGAACGCCGGCAAGAACAAGCCCATCTTGCGTACGACGGTCGCCGTCTGCGATGAGGTATGGCCACCGGGGCCATGACGGGCCGCGTCCGCCGCAGGGACTATGAAAGCGCTGTTGCGGCTTGGTCGATCAGATCGGTGATCGCAGTAGGTTGTGAAGCCAATGACGCATGACTGGCGTCAAGTTCGATCGTGGCCCGCGGCTTCATTCGTTCGGCCATCTGGCGCTCGGTGTCCGGAGGGATCATGCGGTCGCTCGTCGAAACCTGGTACCAGGTTGGCTTCTTCTTCCACGCCGGGTCGGTAATCGTGTCCGCCGTCGTCGACGCCACCGGTGCCTTCTGGGTAACGGCCATAACCATCGCCTCGTCTGCGGGCAGGTCCTGGCAGAAGCTCTCCTGGAACTTGTCCTGCTTTATCCACAGGTAGCCGTCGGAGTCGGGCGCGATGTTCCCGGCCGCCGCGGCTTCAGCTGCACGCCACTCACCGATCTGGGCCAGGCTCTCACCGGCGTCGGGAGCGAACGCGGCGACGTACACAAGCCCGACGACGTTCGCGAGGTCACCGGCTTGCGTGATTACCGCGCCGCCATACGAATGACCGACGAGCAGTACTGGCCCGTCGACCTGCTTGACCATCTTTTGGGTGCGCGTCGCGTCGTCTGAGAGGGATGTCAAGGGGTTCTCTACGGCGTGAAGCGAGCCGTAGCCACGCCGGTTCAGCTCGACGATGACCTTGCCCCAATGGGCCGCGCCGCCCCAAAAGCCATGGACCAGAACGATGCTCGGCTTGTTGCTCACTGGTTTCCTCCTCGTTGCGCTCTGCAAGGTCGGGTAATGCCAGACCCTGAGTCGGGCGCTCGCTTTTGTCGTGGACGATCTTCCCCGATGGTCATGTGGTAGTCAAGGTTGCACCATCCCTTCACCCGCCTCCGCCCGGCTGCCGACGACAAGCCCGTCTCGCGCCAGGTAGCCCTGGCGTTGGGCCGCGTAGCTGAAGCCCTATCGGGGCAGTTAGGTTTCCTATTTCCTGGGTTGCCGGGGCCCTATTTCAGCAGATCTTTGAGCACAACGAGGACGAGTTGCGGGGGCCGAACCTCGGACTATCCCGACCATCGCCGTTATCGACGAGGCCCAGTCAGTGCTCAGCAGAACGGCACCGTCCTCCGCCGAGAGCCCGTCCGCGCTTCGCGCCAGCGGCGAAGTGTGACTCCCAAAAGGGGATGGGCAGGCGAGAAGCTGTTAAGCGACTTGAAGCTCGAGAAGGCTAATTACAAAGGCACCGAATAATATAATGTGATCGAGCGCGTGCTCATGTCCGGCTATCGTCCGCTAGCTATCTCGACTTCAAGAGAGGGAACATGAAGGGGGCGAAGAGCCTTGCAATAGTCGTTGGCACTGGCGCGCAACGGCTTGCCAGACATTCCTGTCTGTTAGTATCGGCTTGTGGTCAGTGGAGAAGTCTATAACCCTGAGCAATGGAACAACTTCTTCGTCTTAGTAGGCACTGGGTCTGCCGCGCTCACAGGGCTGGTTTTTGTAGCTTTGTCCATCAACGTAAAAGGTGTAGCCAAGGACGCTACGCACAGATATAGGGCCATCAACATGCTCTCTGGCTTCACCTCGGTGTTCATCATCAGTTCGTTAGCACTAATGGGGCGGCAGACATACCGGACGTTAGCCATCGAATGGTTGATTGTGTCTGTGTTGGCAGCTGCAATCAATACCAATGGCTATGTTCAGGGATTTAGACTATCCGGAAGCCGTTACGCTCTTAGCCCCGTTCGTGTAGCTGGTGGCAGTGCTTGTTACTTAGCCCAGGTCATAGGGTCACTAATGCTCTATTTTGGGTCTGGGACCGGGATATACATTAGTGCAATAGCGGTCATCGTTAACTTCTGTTTTTTGGTTTCTGGCTCTTGGCTTCTGATCGTGGGCACGTTGAATAGTTCTGACTAAGCCCCGGTCTCAAGCTCCATCTGGGAGACGGTTACGCCTAACCCGGACCATCTCCGGAGCCCGGTGCCTGCGCAGAGCTTCGCGGACCGGATGTTGTTGCCCGGGCTACCTAGCCCGTTGCGGGACAGCAGGCAGGTGACTAGGGCCCGTGCCGCGGACATGCACCACCTCGGCCGGCGCGGCGATAACCCTGGACATTTCCGACGCACCTGGCTCCCTGTCACGTCCGTGAGCAGAAGCCCGGCCAAGGCGACGGCTCCACCGGTCACGGCGCAGGCCCCGCCGACCACGTTCGTGGTCAGCACGGGACCGGTGTTCCCGCGCATGAACGACCGTAGCGGCTCGCCGCGCCCGGAGAGCCTCTCGCGTACCAGCCGCAGGGCGTCCCCCAAGGCGAACGCATCTGGCGCGAGGGTCGTGACCAGCGCCAGATGGGCAACCGGGAAAGACTGAACGGCAGCGTCTCGGCCACAACAAACCCGCGTCGATGATCGCAGCGGGTAGCGACCCCGGGGGCTAGGCTGTAGGACTGCCAGACACGAACACCCAGACGTCGCCTACTCGTGATACGTCAGCATCCTCAAGTGGATCCGGGACGATAGCTACCACTGGATCGCCCCCCTGGTCTCGGTCACCGAGCTCTTGGTGGGGGTGCTGCTGCTACTTGGCCTGTTCACCGGCATCACCGCGTTCGTGGGGGCGTGCCTGAACTTCAGCTATGTCTTCGCCGGGTCGGCAGGGGTGAACCCCTTGTTCATCATCAT
>JASHVH010000153.1 GCA_030039575.1 Acidimicrobiales bacterium
CCCTGCGCTCGCAACTAGTGTTGTGCGGTCGCCACCCCGCTCGGCGGGTACTAAGGAGAACCAGTGGACCTGTTCGAGTACCAGGGCAAGCAGTATTTCGCCCGCTACGGCATCCCCGTCTCGCCGGGCGGTCTGGCCGTCACCCCGGACGAGGCCGTCGCGCTGGCCGAAACGATCGGCTTCCCGGTCGTCCTGAAGGCCCAGGTCCAGGTGGGAGGACGGGGCAAAGCCGGGGGGATCAAATTGGCGGCCAACGCCGAGCAAGTGCACGCCTACGCCCGGGCGATCCTCGGGATGGACATCCGGGGCCACATTGTCCGGCGCCTGTGGGTTGAGCGAGCATCGGACATCGCCCGGGAGTACTACGCCAGCTTCACCCTGGACCGGGGAGCCAAGGCGCACCTCGCCATGGTCTCTGCCAAGGGCGGGGTGGAGATCGAACAAGTGGCCATCGAGGACCCCGACGCCATCGCCCGGCTCCACGTCGACCCTTTCTTTGGTTTCGACGAGGGCATGGCTCGCCAACTGGTCGACGAGGCCGGGATCGACGAGGAGGCCAAAGCGGGCACCATCGAGGTCCTGGGTAAGCTCTACCGCTGCTTCGTAGAGGGCGACGCCGACCTCGTCGAGGTAAACCCGCTGATCCTCACCACGGATGGGCGGGCCCACGCCCTCGACGCAAAAGTTACTCTTGACGACAATGCCGCTTTCCGCCACCCGGAATGGGAAGAGTTCGCCGGCACGGCCGAATTAGACGAGCGCGAACGCCGGGCACACGAGGTCGGCTTGCAATATGTCGGCCTCGATGGTTTCATCGGGATAATCGCCAATGGCGCCGGCCTGGCGATGAGCACCTGTGACGTCGTTAACCAAGTCGGCGGCCGGCCGGCCAATTTCCTCGACATTGGGGGCGGCGCCAGTGCCGAGGTCATGGCGAACGCTTTAGAGGTGATCAATTCGGACCCAAGCGTCCGGTCTATTTTCGTCAATATCTTCGGCGGCATTACCAGGGGGGAGGAGGTGGCCAACGGGATCGTCACCGCCCTTGGCCGGGTGGACATCAAGGTACCGATGGTGATCCGCCTCGACGGGACGAACGCCCAACAAGGGCGGGAAATACTGCGAGCGGTGGAGTCCAGCACGGTGATCAGTGCGCCGGACATGATCAGCGCCGCCCGCTTGGCCGTCGAGCTGGCGGGTGAGGAGAAATGAGCATATTCGTTGACGAATCGACCAAGGTCGTCGTCCACGGCTTGACCGGGGGGCAGGCGCGCTTCCATGGCCTGCGCAACCGTGACTACGGGACGAAGGTCGTAGCCGGGGTCAATCCCGCCAAAGGCGGTCAGGACGTGGAGGGGATCCCGATCTTTGCCACCGCCACGGAGGCAAGGGAAGCCACGGGGGCCAACGCCAGTTTTGTGGCCGTGCCGGCCAAAGTGGCGCCAGGCTCCATCCTCGAGGCGGCCGCCGCCGGTATGGAGATCATCGTCTGCATCACCGAGTGGATCCCGGCGCAAGACGAGGCTCGGGTCTACAGCGAACTTCGCCACCGGCACCCGGCGTCGCGCCTGATCGGGCCGAACTGCCCGGGGATAATCAGCCCGGGCAAATGCAACATCGGTATTACGGCCGGTGAGATCGCTTTGGCCGGCGGCCCGGTTGGCATCGTCAGCCGGAGCGGCACACTTACCTACCAGGCCCTGTACGAGTTGAAGCAAATGGGTATCGGTGTCACCACCTGTGTCGGCATCGGTGGCGACCCGGTACCGGGCACGACGTTCGTCGATTGCCTCAGCGCTTTCCAGGCCGACCCCGAAACGAAGGCGGTGATGCTCATCGGCGAGATCGGCGGTATCGAAGAGGAAAAGGCGGCTGATTACATTGCCGAAAGTATGACCAAGCCCGTGGTCTCCTACATCGCCGGGGTGACTGCTCCTCCGGGACGGCGCATGGGGCATGCCGGCGCCATCATCTCGGGGAGCAAGGGCACTGCCCAGGCCAAAATGGACGCGCTGGCCGCGGCGGGTGCCAAGGTGGCGCTGAACCCGACTGAGGCAGGCGAGATCATGGCCGGCGTCGTCCGCGCTCTTTAGCGCCGTTCCGGCCACCCTTTCCGCCGCCCGTCTCGAACGGCGCTTTCGGACAGCCCTTTTGAGCGGCACGGTAGGCTCGGCCTGACACCGATGGCAAAACGGCCCGCCAAGTTAGGAGAAAAAGAGCAGGAGGCCCTCGGACGGGCGCTCGCCCATGCCCTTCGAGGGGAAGTCCGTTTCGATGCGACGACGCGTGCGGCGTACGCCAGCGACTCCTCGAACTACCGGCAGGTGCCGCTTGGGGTGGTGTTCCCCGTCGACCAGGCGGACGTCCAGGCGGCAGCCCGGTTAGCGGCCGAGGCGCGGGCGGCCCTCCTGGCTCGTGGTGCGGGTACCAGCCTCGCCGGCCAGGCGTGCAACGAGGCCGTCGTCGTCGACATGTCCAGGCACATGACGCGGGTCCTGGAGATAGACCCGGGACGCCGTCTGGCCAGGGTGGAGCCTGGAGTGGTCCTGGACGACCTGCGCCGGGCCACCGAGCGCCACGGCCTCACCTTTGGCCCCGACCCGGCCACACACGCCTGGTGCACCCTCGGTGGGATGCTCGGCAACAACTCGTGCGGCACTCACGGCCTTTACGCCGGCAAGACCTCCGATAACGTCGAGAGCCTGCGGGTGGTCCTGGCCGGCGGGGACGTCCTGGACGTGGGTGCCTTCGAGCCGGACGCTGTCGATGAGGCTGTGGCTGCCGGCGGCCGCCTCGGCCGGCTTCTCACCGGCCTCCAGGATCTGGACCGTCGCTATGGAGCCCTGGTCAAGGAGCACTTCCCCGACATCCCTCGTCGGGTCAGCGGTTACAACCTGGACGAGCTGGCCCCTGAGCGGGGCTTCCACGTGGCTCGCTCACTCGTAGGAACGGAGTCGACCTGCGCGTTCACGACCGAGGCCACGCTCAGGTTGGTGACAAGCCCGCCCGAGCGGTGCCTCGTCGCTCTCGGCTACCCGGACGTGTTCGCCGCCGCCGAGGCGGTGCCCGGGTTGCTGGCGCACCCGCTTTTGGCGCTCGAAGGGTTTGACCGCACCCTCGTCGACCAGATGGAAGCTCACGGCCTCAACCGCGACGGGGTCGCGCTCCTGCCGCCTGGCCAAGGCTGGCTGCTGGCCGAGTTCGGAGGCGAGACTGCGGACGAGGCGGCTTCACTGGCCTCAGAGCTCGTCGCATCGGTCCCGGGCGGGGTCAGCGCGCTCCAGGTCAGCGACCCGGCTACCCAGCGCCTGCTCTGGGCCGTCCGTGAGTCCGGCCTCGGGGCCACCGCGATCCGGGTTGACGGGCACCACAATTACGAGGGTTGGGAAGACGGGGCGGTGCCGCCGGC
>JASHVH010000015.1 GCA_030039575.1 Acidimicrobiales bacterium
GGGCAGCGTGGGGCTGTCATCGGCGGTCCCGCGATCAGTCCCCGGTGGGTCGGGATTGGGGTTCTCCATCGTGGCGGCGAGATCGGCCGCCTCCTGGTCGGTGTAGTGGAATGCAGGCAGGTTCGGGAACATCGTCCCGAAGCACATTGGCGTCGCCGGCACGGCGTCGGGAGCAGTGGGCCCGCTGCCGGTACCCCCCTGGCCGTCCACGCTGCCGGCCGCGCAGGTGCTAGTACTGGCAGCCACTGCCGGGGCGGCGTTCACGATGCCGATACTTCCCACTGTCAGTGTCCCCGCCGCCACTACGGGAACCACAGACATCCTCATCAACTTTCGCCTTTTCGCCACCCCGTTCTCCTTTCTTCGCTCGAGGTCCGGTACATTCGGTTTCATCGTCGGCGTAGGCGTTGCGTTACGGGAATTTTCTGTGTAACAACGGCCGCTAACGAGCGATATAGAAAGCGTTTTTGCCCGGGCACACCAGGAGGGGGTGATGTCTCCCGCGCGGGGACAGCCGGGACGGCAGCGGGGGGCTTGACGTGGGGGGGTACGTGGCTCGCCTCGGAACCAAAGGACCGTGTGACAGAGCTTTGGCGCACCTCAACGAGCCCGAGCAGCTTGACGAACAGGCCCTTGTCATCGCCGCCGGTACCGGGGACGGCGATGCCTGGGAGATCCTGTACCGCCGGCTCTATCCGCGCCTACGGGCCTATGTCGGCCGGAGGGTCGATGCCGGTCACGTGGAGGACACAGTGAGCGAAACCATGACGCGGGCAGTCCGCGGCATCGACAGCTACCAGCCGGGCCCGGCCGGGTTCGACGGCTGGGTGTTCGGCATAGCCCGCCGGGTCTGCGCCGACTACCACCGGCACAGGGTGCGTCTGCGGCGCCAGGACGGGGCGGCCGCCGGGATGGCCGAGGTGATCGAGGACGGGCGGGCCCCCGGTGACCCGGCGGCCGCCGCCGACGAGCACGCCGAGTTGCGGCGGGCGTTCGAGTTGCTGCTCCCGGGCGACCAGCAAGTACTCGAGTTGCGGGTTATCGCCGGGCTGTCGGTGGAACAGGCCGCCTGGGTCCTCGAGAAGGCCCCGGGTGCCGTCCGCACGGCCCAGTCCCGCGCCCTCGGACGGCTCCGCCAGCTGATCAAGGCGCACGATGACTGAGCCGATAGCAGGACGTCCTCAGCCGGCCGCCGACGAGGCGCTCCTGGAACAGCTGACGGCGGCCCTATACCCGCGGCCACTGACGCCGTCCCCCGAGAGTGTGGCGGCCCTCCGGCGGGCCGTGGGACAGAAATGGAGGCCATCCGGCGGGCCCGGGGTGATCGGGCAGCTGGCTTCATGGGCGCGGCGGTTGCAGCGGACGGGGGCAGTCGTCGCCGCGTTGGCGGGGGTGGCCGTTGGTGGTACGGGGGTGGCACTAGCCGCCAAAGGATCGATCCCCCGCCCAGTCCAGTACACGCTGCACGGGCTCCAGTACACGCTGCGCGACCTGGGGTTTGCGGTACCGTCGTCGGCCGCTCACTACAACGTTGGCCACCCACCGGTGGAGGTCGGCCCTGAGGCGGCCCCGCAACCGGCACCGACCACGCCGCCGCGGGGTAGCACCGAACCGGTGGCTACCGCGGCCACCTCGCAGACGGTCTCCGCCCCCGGCCGGCCCTCCGGACGCCGCCTTTCCGGGCGCAGCGTGACGAAGGTGCAGCTCGTTTCGACGCCGGCCGTAAGTTACCCTGATAATCCGCTGGCGGCCGGCCGGCCGTCACCACCAGCGACCAGCAAGGCCCCGGCACACGGCATTGGTCGGGCGAACGGTTGCAGCACGCCGGCCTCC
Organism: Acidimicrobiales bacterium; assembly: GCA_030039575.1. GTDB lineage: Bacteria > Actinomycetota > Acidimicrobiia > Acidimicrobiales > Palsa-688 > Fen-671. Next base: position 1,834 of record JASHVH010000015.1, read on the forward strand.
CTTCGTGGCCCACTGGCCGTACCTTGCGCTCACAAAGGCAGCCCCCGTGCCGGCCCAGACCGGTAGGGAGGGCCACCGACGTCGCCATCGAGGACAAGGAGCAAGGCGGCGTTGCCGGTGGACGAACGCAGCGATCGGGCAATCGCCCATGCCTGTCACGCGGTCGGTCATGCACCGCTCGGACCGTTCGTGAGCCCACCGGTCTCGAAGCTGCGCCGTGGGCCAGTGACCGGTTGGCGGGCGTAGGCACAGGTCTGTCATCTCGACCTGGGGACATCCCGCTTGCCCAGCCGGTTTACGGCTGTCCCAAGACCCAACAGGCTTGCTGCGGCGGCGATAACAACGGCGTGCCAGATGGGCCCTGCAGGTCTCCCGATGAGGTCTGAGGCGCTCGCTGCCAAACGCGTCGGCATCCAGGACAAGACACCTGGCACGCTTTCAAGCAAAGCGAGGACAAGGAACATCCCCACGGCGGCGCCGGCCACGCTGAGGACACTTCGGGTGACACTGGAAAAGAAGGCCACACTGCTGCCGACGAAAAGCAGCCATACCGCCTCGAGCAGGAAACCGATCGCAAGCGGTCCGAAGGACAGCGGTCCTATCAACACAGAGGTTTCGTACCAGGCCCCCACTGTGCCGAACGCCAAGGCGAGAACACTCGCGGTCATCACGGTGACGAACCGCGGCAGTAGTAGCCCGGCCCCGCTGCGCACACGGGTGCGGTAAAACACGGCCAGGACCGGGTTAGCGTCAACCGAGACGCTGGCGGCCACCACCATGACTACGACCAAAGTCCCGAGCGAAGAGATGTTATTGGCAAAGTTCTGGACGCCGTCGACCGGCTTCGGTGCGGGAAGGATGAGCTTCGCCCCGTTCGTGGTGCTCCCTTTGAGCAGTTCCGGGAGGTAGTGCACCAGCACCGGGCCGCCGAAGCCGAGTATTACGAAAACCGCAAAAAGCGCCACCAACCGCCGCGTCCTCATCAGGCGCAGTAGCTCGAGTTGCCATGGGCTCATTGGCGCACCAGCGCCTTATGCCCCGCTTGGCGGTACGGGCCGGTCTCGGTCAGTTCGAAGAAGATGTCCGCCAGGTTGGCGCCGGCCCGGCCGTACTCGATCAGCCGGGCGCCGCTGTCGGCTATAAGCCGGGCGATGTGCTCTTCGGCTGCTTTGGCGTCGTCCACGTCGACTATGAGCTCTCCCGGCCCCTCCTCCCGCACTCTGCGGGCCCAACCTGTGTTCTCGATCAGAGCCTTCAGGCGGTCCGCTGGTGGGCGCACCAACACCCGGAGCGCCGGCGCCGCCTTTGCCAACAAGTCAGTGACGGGGCCCTGAAAGACGAGCCGGCCATGGGCCAGGACGCCGATCCCATCGCAGATCCTCTCCACGTCGGCCAGGTCATGACTGGACACGATCACGGTCACCGAGCCTCCGAGGCCGGCCAGGAGGTCTATCACTTCCCAACGGCCGGCCGGGTCGAGCGCGGCGGCCGGCTCGTCAGCGATCAGCAGCCTTGGCTGCCCGACCAAGCCCGCAGCTATGCCGAGGCGCGAGAGCATGCCGCGTGAGAAACCGCCGACCCGGCGCTTTGCCGCGTCGGCCAGCCCGACGTGGCCGAGGATCTCCAAAACGGCGCCTCCAGCCGGCCGCTTGCCCAACAAACCTGCAGCTGCGTCAAGGACTTCGACGGCAGTCAACCAGGGTTCGAACTCGGGCGTATCGGGGCAATACGCCACCCGGTCGGGGGCGACGCCCCACTCGATGGTGCCCTCAGTGGGGTGGCGCAGCCCGGCAAGCATCTCGAGGGTCGTGGTTTTGCCCGAACCGTTCGGTCCCACCAGGCCGTAGATGGCGCCGGGGGCGACTTCCAGGTCGAGGCCGTGCACGGCTTCTGTGTCGCCGAACCTTTCGGACAGGCTGTGGGTCCGGAGGCCGCTCAGCGCTGCCTCCCGACCACGAGGTAGACAATGCCACCGAGAGGGATGGAGATAAGACAGACGACCGCCCACACCCACCGCGGCAGGTACCGGACTTCTTCAGAGCGGAAGACGTCCACCAAGCAGAACACTTCGAAGGCTACTGCGACCAAGACCAAGGGGACCAGGGCGGCAGCCATAGAACCATCGAGCGTGCCGACTATCGCTATCATTACTGATAATGATATTGTCACTTGGCCAGGAAGGCAAGGGAAAAAGCCATGAGTAGCGCCGACCTGCTGCTCCACCCGATACGACTTCGAGTACTCCGTTGCTTTTTGGGTGACCGTGCCCTCACCACAACCGAGCTGAGGCAAGAACTCGCCGATGTCCCCGTGGCCAGCCTTTACCGTCACGTGGCCCGCCTGGTAAAAGGAGGAGTCCTCGCCGTCGTCTCGGAACGCCAGGTGCGGGGGGCTGTTGAGCGGACCTATGTCCTGCGCACTTCTGCGGCCACCGTGAACCCGAAAGACGTCGCTGACATGACCCCGGACCAGCACCGCCAGGCCTTCCTGGCCTTCATCGCCGGGCTAGTGGGTGACTTCGACCGCTACCTCGCCGGCGGGGACGTGGACTTATACCGCGACGGCGTCAGCTACAACATGGCTGGCATGTGGTTGGACGAGGATGAGCGCCGAGAATTGGCCCGAGAGATCATCACCGTCCTCCAGCCCCGTCTTGCCAACGCCCCTAAGGCCGGTCGCAAACGATGGGTGCTCGGCACGGTTGTACTGCCGGGAGACGATGCACCTCGTCCCCGTCGCGGCCGCGCCAAGAAAGCTGACCGCGAGCGCTAGCCGCTCGTGGTGAAGGCCAAGCCGTCCGACCATTAATGTCCCCGACGGCAAATCCGCTCGCTCATTGGCAGCCCTTCGCGCCGTTCTTGATGGTCCTCGTGGCTGTTGGACCGGATAGACCACCCACCCAGTTGGTCCCGACCTGGCCCGACACCTCGTAGCTGTACGTCCCTGCTGCCAGGCCCGTGCTGCTCGTCCAGGCCGTCCCGGTCAGGGTAGCCACAGACGAATAGCTGCCCGAATTGAAGGACTGCCATACCTCGAATTCAGTGGCATTACTGACCGAGGTCCAGGTGACGGTGATCTGCTGGTTGGACGCTGGTGCGGTGCAGGCTGAAGTGACGGCCGTAGGTGGGGCGGGGAGGGCTTGAGCCTGGGCCCCCGCGGAACTGCTGGCGCGAAGTGCGACTGTCCAGTTGGATGCGTAGGCGACGCCCGCCACGGACAGGGAGAGCAGCGCGAGGCTGAGGATAGCGATGAGACGAACGATCGGGCTCACCCTGTTTGCTCCCCTGTCCGGGTTGTTGACCTGAGGCGGTAGAAGGACTAGCTGCTCCAGCCGGACGTCGCCGGGCTGGTCGTGGCGGTGGCGGCACCACCCGTAGCCGTAACCCCGGTGAGGGAGGGCATCGAGAAGAAAGTGTTGGCGCAGGCAGCCGGCGCCGATGACGTCATGCTGGCGTCGTTGGTGAACGTGACGGTCAAGGTGCCGTTGGCGGCCACCGTAAGCGCCGTGGTCAGCGTGTGCGAACTCCCGCTAGTAGCGGTCGAGAAGTTCCAGATCACGTCGCTCGTGGAGGCGCTGCAGCCCGGTTGGGCGCTGGACAGTGCGCTCGTCGTGTAGCCGGCGGCGTACGTCGAATTGGTCGGCAGGTTGATCGCGGTGATGGTGACTGGGAACGCGTTCGGGTTGGTGATGGTGGCCACAACGTCGCCAGAGCCACCCGGGTACAACAAGTTCCCGGCCGATGGCGAGGCGACGGCACTGATGCTGATGTTAGTGATCGATGCCGACTGGGCTGCGCTCGAAGAGCCGGTCGGCAGCCCAACGACCCAATTGGTCGCGGCATAGGCCCCGGTCCCTACAAGCACCACGCCGGTAATGCCTGAAATGACCTTGGCCCCTGTCGACCAGGAGCGGAGGGACCGGCGACTGTGACTTTGGTCGCCCTGTCGGGCCTTGTCCGCTCGGGGAATCCAACGCATTGATGTCCTTTCTGTTCAGTGGCGCGGGCCATCCTCGGGCAGGAAGCAACGTGCGGTGCCATGACCTGGATGGCGGGGGGTGTCCCGGGGGAGGGCGAGTAGGCGCCCAACTTTGGGGGAGGTACTTGATTAGTTATCGGCAGATTTGGCCCAGAAGCTTAAGGGTTTCTTAACGGGCGTTGAAACTCGGTCCAAGGGAGGCGTATGGGAGCAGAGGCAGGCGCCGACCGCGGCGGCTCATTTTCTCCGGCCCGACGGCCGGCGTTTGCTCGAAGGCAAGCTGATCCTGCCGCCGGCAGTTGAGAGTGCCGGCGAGAAGGGCTAAGGGCGCAGATAGCGTCAGCGCACCCACCTGGCCCCATCCAACGACGCGGGCTGAGGTTCGACATTTGGCCAGTCGAACAGTCGGGCCGCGCCGCTGAGCCGGCGATGTGGTATACCCATTGACCAATCTACCGGAGATGATGCTCCGTCACCTACTTTATTGATTAAGCGACAAAAGCCCCATCTGAAATGTGACCTATGGCACAAGGAGGATTGTGTTGATCTGGTTTACCCTTATCCCGTTGCTGGTTTTGGGCCTCGCGGTCGCGCTTGTCCCTGTCACGTTGGGCATTATCCATGACCAGCGTGCACAAAACACAGAGGAGCACTCGCACCTGTTCTTCGTGCCGTCACGCGGTACCCAGCCGGCGGCCCCACAAGGCTTCAAAAGCGAGGTTGAAGAAAGGCTGGAGCAGGTCGAGGCTCTCCTGGCGCAGGCCTTAAGCCGGCGCTCCGGCGAACAGCCGTCGGTAGCGATGAGCGGGTCGGAGCCCCGCTCCGAGGTGAACTGACTTTCCCTAAACACCTGGTCCCGCTCAACGGGGCTTTGAGCAGATGTCGGCTCCAAAACACTCGCGTCGTTCGACCCGCCCGGGCCCGTCCAGACCTACCCGTGCGAGGAAACTTGCCTGACCCCCGGCGCCAGCGTCACCGGCGCTTTCTTTGACACCGCCGGCAACGAGCACGCCTTCCTGCGCACGCCGAACGGGGACATCACCACCATCCATGTCCCTGGCGGCCTTGGCACCGGCGCCGCCACCATCAACGCAGAGGGGGTAGTTGCCGGGACGGACTTCATTGTTTCCGGCTCGAACTTCTTGGCCCAGGGCTTCACGCACGCCCCGGACGGTTCGTTGACCTTCTCTAAACTCCTCGTCCCCGCTCGACGGGCCTTTCAGCAAAGTCCGGCTGCGCTCGTGCCGCACGAAATAAGCCAGTCAACACCACCCGCAACCTCGAATGACGCCATGGGTTTCGTTGTTGTCTATCACGAACTAAATAGGTGTTGCCGCCCCGGAAGAGAGTGAAATTTCGGCCTTCGAGCTTGGCTGTCCCGCCTAGGACCACGCTTTCCCACCGGTTATTTGTGCAACGATACTATTTTAGTGTATCGTTACAGCATAATCCCTGTCAAGTGCATGCCTGCCTTACGGCTTCGCATGCTATGCTGCCAAGATGCCAGGTGATGATGGCGTGCGACGTTCTACCGTAACTATAAACGACGTAGCAAGGGCGGCCCGCGTATCCCCGAGCACCGTGTCCAACCTCCTTAACGGGAGAGACGAGCGGATGCGGGCGCGCACGCGGCGCCGGGTACTGAAGGCTATGGACGAGCTTGGCTATCAGCCGAGCCGGGTGGCTCGGCAGTTACGGACCGGCGTGAGCCACGTAATCGGCCTCGTGGTCCCCTCCGTCGCCAACCCGTTCTGGGGCGGGCTGGCCCGAGTTATCGAGGCGGAGGCGTTAGGCCACGGCTACCAGGTCCTCCTGTGCAACTCGGAACGGCGCCCAGACCGGGAACGCTCTTATGTCGAGGTGCTGTGGGCGGATGGCGTGCGCACCGTGGTACTGGGCACCTCTTTGCCATCACTTTCCCATCTCGTGCCAGTCATCGAGCGCGGTCTTTGCCTGGTCGCGTTTGACCGGGAGAGCCAACCTGACGACCCGCCTGTGGTTAACGTGAGTGTCGACAACCGCTTGGGCGCCCGCCTGGTGAGCAGCCACCTGGTCTCTTTGGGCCATCGCCGCATAGGCTTTGTTTCCGGCCCAATCGCCACCGTGAGCCGCCGCCAACGCTTGGCAGGGTACCGCGACGCCCTGGCCGAAGCCCGGCTGCCGCTGGACGACAAGTTGGTATGGGCAGAAGGCGAGCCCGATGGCTTCGGGGATGTCGAAGGAGCCGAGCTCGGGCGGGAGGGGATGGCCGCTCTGCTCAGTTTGCCCGATCCACCCACCGCGGTCGTAGCAATAAACGACATCTACGCCATCGGCGCCATTTCCGCCGCACAGGAGCAGGAACTGAGCGTCCCCAAGGATCTCTCCGTGGCGGGCTTCGACGATATCGCGCTCGCCCGGCTCTACAACCCCCCGCTCACCACGGTGCGCCAACCCCTGGAGGACATGGCGCGGTTCGTAATGGACGTTGTGCGGAAAGCCCATGACACCGCGCCAGCGGCGCCGTCTTCGATAGCGGTGGCCCCCCAGTTGGTAGTGCGCGCCTCCACTGGCGCCCCTCCACGACAGCGCCGACAGAGGGCCGCGCCCAAACGTTCCGCCTGAAGTTCTTGGCCGAATTTAACCCGGGCTTGCCACCAGGGCCTCCCAGGGGCCCAGACGGGGATCGGCGCCCAGAGGCTCGCCTGGGCGGCGCCGGCCGGTCGACACCAGCACCTGCAAGTGGGCCGCCGTGCCCGCGCTCAGGCGGGCGGGCCGGTCGGAAAGGTTGGCTACGGTGGTCGACGCTCCGACACGGAACGCCCAGACCTGGTCGCCGGCCACGACGTGTTGCACAGGCTCGACTGCCCCTATCTCGCCCGCCTTTCGCAGGCCCACGAGCCCGCGCCAGAAATTGAGCACAGACTCCGGATCGGCCCGCTCGGTTTCGACGTTGGTCGCAGCGTGCTCACCCAAGGGCAGCCACGGTGAGACCTCATTGTCGGTAAACCCGGCGTTGTGGGCCGGCGACCAAGGCATCGGCGTCCGGCAGCGGTCGCGCCCTTGCCGGTCGGGGTTGGTCAGGCCGACCGGGTCCAGCCGGCGCTCGGGCGGGACTTCGACGTCTGTCATACCGAGTTCGTCGCCCTGGTAGAGCACGACGGTACCGGGCAGCGTGGCAAGCACGAGGAGAGCCGCCTTGACTGCTCGCACATCGCCCCCGCACCACCTGGTGGGGAACCTCCCGCCGTCATGGTTGGAGGCCGTCCACACCGGTACCGCCCCGCTCGGCAGCTCCGCCAGGGTGCCTTCGACGACTTCTGCGAGATCGTGCGCCCGCAGGTCCGCAAAAAAGAACGGGAAGTTGAACGCCAAGTGGAGCTCGGGCTCCGCGGCGCCGTAATAGGAGGCGAGGTCCGCGAAGTCGAACAACCAGGTCTCACCGAGTAGGACCCGTTCGGGGTCGTAACTGGAAGCGACCCGGCGCCAGCGGCGGTACACCGCGTGCCCTTCCGGACGGTTGCCACTGTAGACGGGGCGGAGTTGCCCGCCCCGGACCATCGGGTGATCTTCTGGCCCGGTCGGAGGGTTGTCACGCAGCTCGGCATCTTTGTAAAGCCCGTGGGCCACATCGATGCGGAACCCGGATATGCCCCGGTCAAACCAAAAACGGAGGATCTTTTCGAACTCGTCGTGGACCGGTGGGTGCCACCAGTTGAGGTCCGGCTGGCCGGGCAGGAAATTGTGGAGGTAATACTCCCGGCTGCGTTCGTCAAAGGACCAAGCCGAGGCGCCCGAGACCATGGTCCAGTTGTTCGGGACGCGCCCGTCGGCTTTGGTAGCCCAGACGTAGTAATCTCGGTGAACTGCCCCCGGGCCGGAGAGGGCGTCGATGAACCAGGGGTGATAACCCGAAGTGTGGGTGGGCACAAGGTCCAGGAGCACCGCTATACCCCGCCGGCGGGCGTCGTCTACCAGCGCATCAAGGTCCTCGATCGTGCCCAGCTCCGGGTCGACCGCGCAGAAGTCCGTGACGTCATAACCCCAATCTTGGTTGGGTGACGGCATAATGGGGCTGAGCCAGATCCCGTCGACGCCCAGCCACTCCAGGTAGCCGAGCCGCTGACGGGCACCTGCCAGGTCCCCCACGCCGTCACCGTTCGAGTCTTGGAAACTACGCAAATAAATCTGGTAAATCGTGGCCCTTCGCCACCACTGTGAGCCCGGGAGCGTCATTTTTGCCAGGGTTGGCGGCCGGTCCCAGCCGCCGCTGACCCTGCCGCTTTGGCCCGGTGCTGGTCCTGCACCTGAGCTGCCCTCGCATGGTAGTCCCGGAAGCTTTCCAGGCCGTAGTGAGCTTTTAGGCGTGCCATCGGCCAGTCAGAGTCGTTGCTCTCCAGCGTGAAGTACCGCTCCTCGTCGAAGCAGCGCACCGTGACCCTGGCCCCCATCTCTGTTTCCACCGTCAGCAACCGCTCCTCGTTGAAGTCCGCGTGGAACAGCTCCTGTTCCAGGTCGATGGTGGCGCTGGCTAACCGGTGCCATAGGTTGGTGGACGCGGCGACATATCCGGCAAGGTCGATGACCTTGGCATAGGCAGTCCTCACGGCGGACACGACATGGTACTTGTGAGCCCAGGCGTAATACGACAGCGGGGACCCGCCGTCGTAGGCGGAGGGCCAAACAACAAGCTCAGCACCAAGGCGAGCGAGGTCCGCCCAGTGCGAGGGCCAGCCAATGTCGTAGCAAATAGCCAGCCCTACCCGGCCGAAGTCCGCGTCTATTACCACGGGCCCTCCACCGGGGACGACCCCGTCGTCGCACTCCCATGTGGTCGGGTGCACCTTCACGTAGCACCCCGCCAGGTCGCCTTGGCGGCCGATGACAACGGCACAATTCTCCACGCCTCCCGCACCGGCTGCCGCCGGCGCGTACAGGCCGGCCACGACCCAGAGGCCGTACTTTCGAGCCTGCTCGGCCAGCGCGTCAAAGGTCGGGCCGGGAAGTGGCTCGACCGCCCCCTCGGCCCGGTGGCCAAGGAACGCCTCGGGCAAGCATACGAGATCCGCCCCCTGTTGCCCGGCAACCTCGACGCACCGTACGGCTCGCGCCCTGTTGTCCTCAGGCGGCGCTTCCGCCGGGAAGCCAGACGTAGTCACCACACGGACTTTCCGTGGCATATCGCTACCTCCTTCTTTAACCTTGCAGCGCTCCAGCGCGAAGACCCGAACGCACCCACCGCATGCCCACCGACAGGATGAGCGCAGCGGGTACGGCGGCCAGTACAACGGTGGCCATGATCGGGCCCCAAGATGCGGTCGAATACTGGGTGAAGAACCTGTAGAGGCCCAGGGTCATGGGCTGGACCGAGCTACCGGCATTGAGCGTGAGCCCGAAGACGAAATCTCCCCACGCACCGAGGAACCCGAACAATGAGGCCGTGATGATGCCTGGTACCGACATGGGGACAACTACCGACATCATGCAGCGAAGCTCGCCCGCACCGTCCAGCCGGGCCGCCTCCATGAGCTCCGTGGGGACGGACTCCAAAAACGCCCGCAGCAAAAGCACCATCAACGGCACAACATAAGTCGAGTCTGCCAGTATCAGGCTGCCGTAGCTGTCCAGCACGTGTATGTCATTGAACAACGTATAGAACGCGATCGACAGCGAGATCGACGGCACCATTTGGGTCACCAGCAGAACCCCGATGACAATGGCTGTGTAACGCACCCGGAACCGACGCAGTGCGAAGGCAGCCGGGATGGCTACCAGGAGCCCGACGCCGACCGCCGCGCATGACACGATGAGGCTCGTCAGGATGTCCCCGTGCTCGACATTAAAAGCGCTCACGAAGTTCGAGAAAACCGGGTTCGATGGCAATAGGCGGGGCGCCGTCACCAGGGGGTCCGGGTCGTTTTCCAACGCGACACAGACCGTCCAGTAAATTGGGAACAACAGCACCGCGAAGACCGAAACGCCCACCACATTAAGCGTGACCTGACGAGCGGCCCGGAACGCCGTCCCCTTCCTGCTACCCTTGCGATTGCTCCCCACCATCGTCTCCTCACACTCCCGGACGTGTACGCAGCGATCTCAGGTACACCAGGGCCATTAGGAAGGACGCCACCAGCAGAAGGTTGGATATGGCAGCCCCTTCCCCGAAGTTGAAGTTAGCGAAGGCTTGGGTGTACGCCCACGTCGACATCAGCTGCGTCGCGTTGTCCGGCCCCCCTGCCGTCATGACCCACACGATGTCGAAGGTCTTCACCGTCGCTATGATCCCGAGCATCACCACGATCAACAGCACTGGTCGGAGCAAAGGAAGGGTCACATAACGGAGCCGCTGAAAGGCGTTCGTGCCATCAACCCTGGCCGCTTCGCTGAGCACGGGGTCGATGTCCTGCAAGCCGGAGTAAAGCACGAGTGCGTTAAAGGGGATCCCCGCCCAGATGTTCACAAGAATTATGGCAGTCAAAGCGGGCCCGGGGCTAAGCAGCCACTGGACCGGCGACGATATCAAGTGCAGTCGCAATAGCAAGTTGTTCATAAACCCGTTGGTCGAGCCGAACAGCAGTGAGAAGACGGTGCCGGAAGCGACGAGCGGGATAAGCCAAGGGACCAGCACCAAACGTCTCAGCAATGACGACAAGAGAAAGGGCCGGTTGAGAAGGACCGCTATCCCTAACCCTATAGCGACTTGGCTCGCCACAGAGACCACCGTGAAGATCACTGTGTTCAGGAAGGCTGTGAGGGTGACCGGGTCGGCGATGGCGGCCCGGTAATTGGCGAGGCCCACAAACGGCCCTGACCCGTGGACGACAGCCGCGAAGCCAAAACGTTCGAAGCTCATGATCACGCCGTACGCCAGCGGGTAAGCAAAAAAGACCAAGGCATAGACGACCGAGGGTGCGATGAACAACGCCGGCACCAAAACTCGCCTGTTTAGCCGCGAGCGCCTGGGCGCCGGCCGACTATGGCTCAGCATGACCTCGCGGCCACCCCATGCCTTATGGCTGACGCCCTGCTCAACGCTCTGCCCGCTGGCTCGGGCAGGTACGCCCATCTCAGTGCCGTCCCCTACCTATCCTTCGCACAGTGCAACCGCCGGCCAGCGCCGGTGCTGCCCAACGCTGGCCGGGCTCCCTTGGCTGCGCCCTGGCACGGCCAAAGGACTTATTTTTCAGCTGGCGCAGCCTGGACCACCCAGAGCGGGCCCAGGTACCCGTTTGGTACTCAACTCTGTGCCTCTCCCGCCGCGGCCAGTTCCGACTGGACGGTCCCAGCGATGGAATCGAAAGCATTTGCGGG
>JASHVH010000154.1 GCA_030039575.1 Acidimicrobiales bacterium
ACCCCAACCGGAGTGCCGGCGATGGCGGTGACCGGCAGGTTGGCCCGGAGGCCCGAGGGCTCGGGCTGCACCTTGGCATCGCCGAAGCCGTACACCCGACCGTCCGAGCCGGCCATGAAATAGCCGCCGTTGTCTCGGGTGAGGGCTATACCCACGATGTTGTTCACCTTGACCCCGATCCCTGGCAGCGAGCCGTAGAACTTGACCCCGGTGCCGAACTTGAACGCGCCCCCGTCGGCGCCGACGAGGGCGTAACCCAGCGCGAAACCCGCTCCACCGGCCTCGCTGGAAGCCAGCACGGCGCCCCGAATGCTCGTTATGCGGATGCCGAGGCCGGGTATGGACCCGTAGAACTTGACGTCGCCGAAGGTGAACACACCCCCGTCCCAGCCCACCAGCATGTAACCCAAGCCCGTCGGGGACGCCACCATGGCCACCACGTGCTGGGTGCGGATGCCGAGGCCCGGGACCGAGCCGAAGAACCGGGCATCCCCGAAGGTGAACACACCCCCGTCCGACCCCACCACGTAGTACCCGCCGCCATCGGGGGTGGGGACGATGGCCACGATGTTGGAGACCCGTTTGCCAAGGCCCGGAACGGAGCCGAAGAACCGGGCCGTACCAAACGTGAAGACGCCGCCGCCGGCGCCTACCACGTAGTACCCGTTGCCGTCAGCGGTAGCGGCCAGCCCGCGGGCGGCCGAGGTGTTGGCGTTCCCGAGCGACGGGGCCGCCCCCAGGCCGAACACCCGGCCATTGGTCGTAGCCAGCCAGTACGCCGGGGGAGCGGGGTTCACGGTCAGGGTAGATACGCTCGGCCCGGCCCCCGGCAAGAACAGGCCGTAGCCCGAGTACTCCGAGTACATGGTGTAGGCCCCGGGCGCCAGGTAGTACGTGGTCGTACACGTGGCAGCGCCGGTGGCCGTGTTGACGGGGACGCTTTTGCAGCCGGGCATGCCGTTCCCGTCGACGCGTACCGTCACGCTGCCCCCGTTGGGCACAGGGGACACCCTGGCCGTGTAGGTGACCGGCCGGCCCGCCACCACCGGGTTAGGCGACGCCGAGAGCGACGTGGTGGTTCTCGTTGTGCCGGCAATGAGCCTCAGTTGCTGAACGGCGTTAGGACTGATGCCATTAGCGGCGGTCACAGTCACCGTATAGGCCTGGCCGGCGACGCTAGAAGGTGGGGCCCCGAAGATCACCGCGGTGCCGTAGGTGTTGGCCCGGAAGGACAGGCCCGTCGGCAGGGTGCCCGACATGCTGAGCGTCGGGGTGGGCGAGCCTGTGGCGGTTACCACAAAGATGTCGCGGGACCCGGTGGTAAATTGCCAGTTCGGAGGGGTCGTGATCCGGGGGGCGCTCACCGCGGCTGCGTTGACGAGGGTGGCCGCGCCGGCTGACGTACCCACCGTCAGGGTGCCGGCGAGCATGGCAGACCCCACCACGACAAATCGCCTGCCACGCCGCAATGGCGGTTGGTCCTTCACGTTTGTCCTCGTCAACCCCTGGACCGGCCTTTTTTAGGCTGACATGCTCCAACAGCTGTGAGGCTGTTACCGCGTCGTGCAAACTCGAGTATTCGCCTGCCCCTTTTGGGACGTTACTAGCCCAGTCGACCTTGGGCAACGGGGAGCGCTACCAAGTCGTGTTGACCAGCAAGCTGAGGGGTCTTTCGCGGCACCATCGACAACCAGCCGGCCGGCACGGGTGCAGCTCCAGCTAGGCGAGGCCCATCTGCTTGGCCTGCAGGGCCTCGTCCCAGAAGGCCGAGATCGCGATCAGCTGGTCGCCGAGCCACTTGGACGTCTGGCCGAACTCGACGTCGAACGCCTTTCCGGTCGAGGGGACGACAGTTCCGTCTGGCCGGACCATGTCGCCCGCGAAGGTCCCGGTGACGTTCGTGACCACAGTGATCCAGTCACCTTTTCCGAATTGGACCGGGTACGGAGTGTGGACCCGAATGTCCGGGAACACCTTGACCAGGCCCTTCATTGCGGCCGAGTGCGCTGGCCGCCCATAGATCGGGTCCGCTAGCCCAGTCATGTAAGCGATCATGTCGGGATGGTGCACGTCGTCAAGCTCGTCCCACTGGCGAGCGTTGAAGAGATTGTCACCATGCGTCATGCGGGCGAGCAAGAGCTCGGTTCTCGGGGCCATATCACTAGGTGGCATTAATCCCATTCCTTTCTGTTTGGTTGGAACGCCTCCCCGCAGTCAGAAATAAACTGCTCGAGAGAGCGGGCTCGGTCTGACAAGAACAACTAAACAACTAAACGTTCTGTTACTAACACTATGACCGAGTCATGTGGTTGTCAATATGAACAGTTAGTTACTAAGCTGAACACGTGACCGCTCGCCAGGGGTCTTGAGTGGCCTCGTCGGCCAGACGCGTTCGGGATCCCGCCGGCACGCGAGCTCGGCTCTTGGCGGCTGCAACAGACGAGTTCGCCGAGTATGGGATCGCTGGCGCACGCGTCGATCGGATCGGGGCGGCGGCGGGGGTCAACAAGGCGCAGATCTACAGCTACTTCGGCAACAAGGACCAACTCTTTGATCTCGTGCTCGAGATGCACGTCGCCCGAATGCTCAACGAAGTGACCTTTACGGCTGAGGACCTGCCCGGTTACGCGGGCCGGCTGTTCGACTACCTGCTCGACCACCCGCACCAGCTCCGCCTGGCCACCTGGAACCGCCTGGAACGGTCCGGGAGCCGTCCCGGCCCAACAGAGCTGGCGATGTCAACTCGTGGGAAAGTCGCGGCTATCAAAAGAGCCCAAGCCGACGGACGCGTGAGCGCCAGTCTCCGAGCTGATGACCTCTTGGCCTTCACAGTGGCCCTGACTACCGCATGGACGCCCGTCTTTCCCGTGCCGCAGGGTGAGCAGACGCCACGCCAGCTGAGGAAGCACCGTAAAGCCATCATCGAAG
>JASHVH010000155.1 GCA_030039575.1 Acidimicrobiales bacterium
TACCTCAGGGGGGTGGCCGGCGGCCTGGCCGGGCCTGAAACGAGCCGCCCAATACCCGAGCGCGCGGGCCAGCTCCTGCCGGCGGGCCTCTGTGTCAGCCGCGCTGATGGCCCTGACGGCATGACCCGTCCTTATGGCGCCGTGGAAAAGCGCGGTGGCCAGCGCCGGCATTAGCCTCGGCACCCACGTCTCGACGACGTCGGGCCACCCAGCGTCATCGATCTGTGCCGTGAAGTAGCCCAACCACTCAGGGAGCCTCGTGTAGTCACCGAGGGCTTCACCCCACTCGAAGCTGCTCGCCCGGACCGGTTCCACAGAGGGCCCACCGGCACGGGCAAAGCGGCGCGCCCAGCCGTCGAGCTCTGCCTCGAAACCGAGTACGGCCAGAGCTTCGCAAGCCATGGCCCCGTGGTTGACAAAGCCGTTGGGGAGCTCGAAGCCGGCGAAAGCGAGCCGGTCGAAGGCTTCGTCGAGGGCGGTCGACGTCTCGGCGCCGGCGTCGTTCACGGGACCCGTGCCTTTCCGGGCTCATTTGTGGCTGAGTTCATGAGGTTCAGCCTAAGACCTCAAGTAAAGTTGAGGTCAAGGGCTTGAGACAGTAGCTTGCCGTAGCTACTGCTGTGGCGAAGGGAGCAGTGCGTGGTGCCAATAACTGGCTACCTGGATTATGCCGGTCTCGACGATGTGGTCAGCGGGGGCGCCCGGCGGATCTGGGTCGACACCCCGAAGGGCCGTTACCGGGTCTGGACGAAACGGACCGGCCACAACCCCCGTCTCAAGGTGCTGCTGCTACACGGCGGGCCCGGCTCCACCCATGAGTACCTCGAGGCCTGCGACAGCTACCTGCCGGCCGCCGGCGTCGAGTATTACTACTACGACCAGCTTGGGTCAGGGCGCAGCGACCGCCCCGATGAGCCGTCGCTCTGGGAACTCGACCGGTTTGTGGACGAGGTCGAGCAGGTGCGGTGCGCCCTGGGGCTGAGCCCGGACAACCTGGTCCTGTACGGCCACTCTTGGGGAGGCCTCCTGGCGGTCGAATATGCGCTCGAGTACCAGCGGCATTTAAAGGGGCTCGTGGTGTCCAACATGATGTCGAGCGTCCCGGCCTACAACGCCTATGCCCGCGACGTACTGATGCCCGAAATCAGCCCCGATGTTTTGGCCGAGATCAAGGAACTGGAAAAAAACGGCGATTTCGACAACCCGCGGTACATGGAACTGCTCAGTGAGCACCACTATGTGCAGCACGTGCTGCGAATGGCCCCTGTGGATTGGCCCGACCCTGTCGAGCGTGGGTTTGCCGGTATAAACCCGGCCATATACGTACCTATGCAAGGCCCGAGCGAGCTCGGCGTCAGCGCGGACGCCAAACTGGTGGACTGGGACCGGACCGGCGACCTCCCTTCGATCAGTGTGCCGACCCTCGTTATCGGCGCACGCTACGACACCATGGACCCGTCGTACATGGAGATGATGGCCGGCCGCCTGCCCGCCGGCCAGTACCTTTACTGCCCCAAAGGGAGCCATCTGGCCATGTACGACGACCAGGCCGTCTATTTTGAAGGGCTCGTGAAGTTCCTCCAGGAACTCACGACATCGTGACGTCGGCCCTTCTCTGCGTGGAGGCGACCGCGTAGGTGAAAACCAGGCCGCCTACACGGGAAGAACTGGCGTCGCGCCTTCAGGATGCAGGGTGTGTGGCCCCGGAGGACGAGGCCGATGAACTATTAGCGGCATCCCTCGGAGACGAAGCACTGCTCGAGTCGCTCGTGTTGCGCCGGGTCGCCGGTGAGCCATTGGCGTGGGTTACGGGCTCGGTCGGTTTCCTGGGCTGTCGCGTCCGGGTCACTCCCGGGGTTTACGTGCCTCGCTGGCAGACCGAGGCCCTCGTCCGCCGGGCCATCGAGTTGCTGCCCGAGGACGGCTTGGCGGCCGACTTGTGCACTGGTTCGGGCGCAGTGGCCATGGCATTGGCCCGAGCCAGGCCAAAGGCTCGCGTCGTCGCCACCGAGTTAGACCCCGTTGCCTGCCGGTGCGCCGCTGGCAACGGCGTCGAGGTCTTCGCCGGCCACCTGGCTGACCCTTTGCCGGTTGAACTTCGAGGTCATTTTGACGTCGTGATCGGGGTTGTCCCCTATGTGCCAACCGAGGCGTTCGCTTACCTGCCTCGCGACGTGCGGGAGTTCGAGCCGCTCCTCGCCCTCGACGGTGGCTTGGGCGGCACGCGTCTGCTTGAGCAAGCCGTTTGGGCCAGTACGACGCTTTTGCACCTTGACGGCGTGCTGTTGCTCGAGGTCGGAGGGGAACAGGACGAGGCGCTCCGCGAAGTTCTGGAGGGGGCGGGCTACGGAGTGCTTCGGCGCCACCAGGATGACGAAGGTGACCTTCGGGGCATCGAAGCCAAGTTCGGTCGTCAGTTGCCGGGTACCGTCAGAGATAACGGTACCGGTGGCGCACAATAGGCCCGTGACAAAGTCCAACGGTAACGGGTCGCTTTGGTCGCTTTGGCCGCTCTGGTCGGAAGGTTCGTTGTTGCCGGTCGGCTCGAAAAGGCCCGTGCTTTCGATGGGGTACTGCGGCCGGAACCGCTAGAGTCCGACCATGAGCGGGTACATCATGCCGGGTGTCCTCGAGATCGACACCCTGCTTGGTGGCTGGGAGCGGGTCACCGCCGGCTACCTCATCGAAGGCCCGGCGCCGGTCCTCGTCGAAACCGGGAGCCAGAGTTCCGTCCCGGTATTACTCAAGGCCCTGGCCGAACATGGCGTCGCGGCTGAAGACCTGGCCGGGATCGCGGTCACGCACATACACCTCGATCACGCCGGCGGGGTGGGCGACGTGACCAAGGTCTTCCCTAAGGCCGACGTATATGTTCACCCCAGGGGCGCCAGGCACCTCGCCGACCCGAGCCGGCTCATTTCCTCGGCGGCCACCGTCTATGGGGACGCCCTGGACACGCTGTACGGCCGGCTCGAGCCCACGCCGCCCGACCGAGTAAAAGCCGTGGAAGACGGGGAGGAAATCGAGGTCGGAGGAGGCCGAGTGCTGACTGTCGTACATTCACCGGGGCACGCCAAGCACCACATGGCCCTCCACGACAGCGACAGCGGGATCCTTTTCGTCGGGGACTCGGTCGGTGTTCAGTTGCCGGGCGCCGGCCCACTGAGGCCGGCAACGCCGCCGGCCGACTTCGACCTGGCCCAAGCCCTGGACAGCCTCAGGCGCTATTCAGACCGCAGTCCCAGCGCGTTGGCCCTGGCGCACTACGGCTTGTTGCCCGACGAGCCGGGCCCCGCCCTGGAGAATGCCGCCACCGTGCTGCAGGAATGGGCCGGCGTAGCCACGACTGCGTGGCACTCCGGCCGCGATGTCGAAGTGGCTTTGCGCCAACGCTTCGCCGGGGAGATAGAAGCTCTCCCCCCCGCCGAACGTCAACGCTTGAAGGCGCTCAACGGCATACACAGCAACGCCGAAGGGCTCAAGATTTGGCTAGCATCCACCGCCGGCGCAGCCGGGACGCCCCCGGCCGATGGCTAACCGAGGCGCGTCCTCGGCGAACAACCAAAGCGAGCGGCCACTAATTCCTTTATCCCGGCGGGGAAGCGGCTGGCGATGAACCGATGGGACGGTAGGAGCTCCAGCTGGGCGCCAATGTCGCCTGCGAAGGCGGCCGCGCACAGTTCCGGTTTGGCGTTGGCCACCGACAGGATGCCCCCCGTGCAGCCCAACGCGCCGGCGTACGGCAGGAAGGCGGACGAGCCACAATAGACCGAGCCGTCCCATGATGAGACCGTTTCAGCCAGCCTGGCCGGGTCGGCACTCGAGTCTTTCACCCCCGATATAGGCAGGTCGGCCAGCGCCGCGACCGGGATCCCCGGCGGAGAAACGGCCGGGTTATGGTAGGCGAACACGGGTATGGAGCCAGCGGCCTCGGCCACCGCTTCGTAGTAACGAAGGGGTTCCGTCGCCCCCGGCGGGGAAAGGACCAGGACAGCATCGGCCCCACCGTCCCTGGCGGCGGCCGTGAACCTGTGCGCCTGACGGGCCGAGGGCGCGCCAGTGCCGGCGATGACCGGCACACCGCTTCCTTCGGGGACCGATTTGCGCACCGCCACCAGCAGCTCCGCCCTTTCTTCAGGGTCGAGAGCGGCCGCCTCGCCGGTAGTGCCCGCCACCACTACTCCCTTAACTCCTAGCTCGACGAGCTGGGCGGCCAGGTCAGCCGTAGCCGGTGCGTCCAGTTCGAGGTCCTCGCCGAAGATCGTAACCAGGGCCACGCCGACACCTGTGAACAAAGTCTGAAATGCCACCGGCTCAGACTAGCGTCATGCGCCTGCTCGGAGGTCCGGCGGTTATCGAACGAAGCGAAGAGCCCTGTGTTGCCATTAGGACATCGGTCACCATGGAGACCATGGGCTCGGTCCTGCTTGGGCTTCACCCAGAGGTGCGGAACTGGTTGCGGGAGCACGACGCCAGCCCGGTCCTCGCCCTGTTTTCCAAGTGTGAGGGACCAGGCCCGGTTGTCCCCCCGTTCCGATGACGAGGGGACAATCAGACCGGGACCAATAGTTGGCGGAATTCTACTGCAGGCAAAGACATCTATTTTGCCCACAGATAGCGCCAGCGCCAAAAACGAGGGGCCCGGGGCGGCGTTTTGAGCTTGGCCACTTTTACCTCGGGATAAGCTTGGCGCCGGAGGCGCTCCTTCTCCGCTTGAGTTTCTTTTTCCAATTGGTAGTACCTAATTAGAAGCGCGCCTATTGCAGGCTGGGTAAACATTACGACCTCCATCGGGTGACAACCGCGCCTGTAGGCGCAGCTGAAGGTGATTTGTGACGGCCCGGTGGTTACCGGGAAGCTCGACCTCTAGCGGGCTGAGCTATGCACGCCCCGGCAGGCGCCGGTCACGGGAAGGGGGAACTGGATGCTCATGTTCACTCGTACCTCCTCGTGGCTCGATGGGTGGGCGATCTCCATTAGAGCCGAGGACGTACTCTCGGCGCCACTGATTTTTTTAGTGCTCGCTCCAACACATCTGTCCAGGCCGTCGTCGCTGACGACGGCCGGCCCCGACGCTTGTGCTCCTCTCAGGTAGCAAACATATGTTCGACCATCAAGAGCAGGCCAGACGACGCCAAAGTTGCGCAAGTGGCCAGCCACAGAAGGTCGTGGGACAGACCGGGTGAGGGCTATCTTGATGGTGCGCTCAAGCGGCGGTGCAATAATCGACCCCATGGGACTGGTCGGCCTGCACCATGTATCGATCAACGTCGACGATGTCGACTCGGCGATCGCCTTTTATGTCGATGTGCTGGGGTTGAAGGTCCGTCCCGACCGGCCGGACTTCAGCTTCGGAGGCGCCTGGCTGGATGCCGGAGGCCAGCAGGTCCACCTCATCGAAGCGGAGCCGCCGGCGAACCTGGGCCAGCATTTCGCATTGGCTTTCAATGACCTGGCCAGCCTCGTCGCTGCGCTCCGGGGCCGGGGGCTCGAGGTGTCCGAACCCGTGCGGTCGGGCACCAGCCTCCAGTCCTTCGTCAATGACCCCGCTGGCAACCGGGTCGAGCTGCACCAGCCCGGCGTTTTTCCCGCTGGTTAGCCACGGTGGCAACAGGCTCGGCCCTGGCCTGCGGGCCCGCCGGGCGGCCGGCCACCTACCGTGGTACGCGAAACCCGCGGCGCTCGGTGGCCGGAGATCGACTTATGCAGGCACATGGCCAGCGGCTTGACGGTCTGGGCTGACCAGCTGGAGGTGGGCGAGTCCTCTGTCCTCGACCTGAACACCGACGGCGAGCCGGTGCCCCGGCCGGACATCTTGGTCGTGGGCGGCGGGGTGCTCGGGGTGGCCACCGCTCTGGCCTGCCAGAGAGCCGGGCTCGGTACAGTGTCGCTGATCGAGGCCCGGAGCCTCGGGTCGGGTGCCACGGCCGGCGCGGCCGGTCTTCTGGTCCCAGAAGCCCACCAAGGGTCAGACCCCACCGCCTTTGTCGAGCTGGCCCGGGCCAGCCTGGAGCTCTGGCGAGGTTTGGAGCGCGAGCTGCCCCGGGGCGTCGGTTACAAGGACATGGACTGGATCGGTCTCGCGCCCCAGCCGGAGGGTTTCCTGGCGAACCCGCCCAAGACGGTCGAGTGGCTTAGCGAAGAGGACGTCGTGGAGCTGGTCCCTGGGTTGGGAAGGAGAACGACGGGCGCAATGGTGCGGCACCAGGGCCGCGTCAACCCTCTGCGGGCGGTAAGCCGCATGGCCGCTCAGTTGCCGCACGTCGCCACTGGTGTCGTGGCGGCCGGCTGTCAGGCAAAGGGAGGGTCGATCGTGACCGTCTTCACGAGCAAGGGGGCCATCGCTCCGGGAGCGGTCATCTTCGCCACCGGCCTACCCCCCGACCTCACCGGCCTCGGCCTGAGCATCCCGGCCAATCTGGTGAAGGGACACCTGGCGGCGACCGAACCGGTGGCGTTGACGGTGGCCGGTTCGGTAGCGCCGTTGGCCACCCAGATCGAGGGCGGGCGGCTGCTGGTGGGAGGCACACTTGACACCAGTGACACTTCGAGCGGGGTCAACGCAGCGGTGGTTGAAGGGGTTAAACGAGACCTGTACACAGCCTTCCCGCGACTGGCCGGCGTCCGCCTTAGCCACCAGTGGTGCTGCTGGCGGCCTCACCACCCCGATGACCAACCGGTTATCGACCGTGTCCCCGGCCTGGACAACGCCTGGTTCACGAGCGGTCACTACCGCACCGGGATCCTGATGGCGCCGGCTACGGCTCGCCTGCTCTCCGAATGGGCCCTTGCCGGAAGGAAGCCCGAAAGGGCCTCCCCATGGGGCCTGGACGGGCGCTGGGGATCCTGACCCGAAGAACGGCTACGCATGAAAGGTGAACATCTTCTCGGCCTCGATGCGTGCCCCGAGCCCATCGGTTTCATCGAGCCAAGTTTCAAATGTCGGCGCTAGCATGCGTCACGGTGCCCGAGGCAAACGCCACCGACGACCTGGACGGGCCTATCGCAGACCCGGAGCACCACAGGGTCGTGTTCGAGAACGACCATATCCGCGTGCTCGAGACCATCATCCCGGTAGGGGAACGGACGCCGCTGCACACCCATCTGGCCAAGCACCTGATGGTGGCCAGTAGCGGCAGCCACTTCATCCGCCGGGACGCCGGCGGGGCGGTGGTCTTCGACACTCGTGCTACCGAGCCGCCGGCGGTCATCAAGCCCATCGATTGGAGCGACGGCACCCCGGCCCACACCCTCGAGAACACGGGCGAGGACGTTATCCACGTCACGGCTATAGAACTCAAGTAGCGGCGTGCCCGGTCAGGGCCAACACACTTTCTCGGCCCTGCGCCCGGTGGCGGGAGTGTCCCCCCCGCCACCATGAGCGCAGATAAGGGCCTCGCTTATGACGTCGAGACGAGCGAACTGGGCGGCAGGGCGATGTCCCCGGTGTACGTCGTCACCGGCCCTGAGCCGACGTTCGTCACCTCCACTCGAGTGAGGTTCACCCCGCCGAGCCAGCTTCCCGTCGGGGTCACTGAGGGCGGCGCCGTGGTGGTGAGCTTGACCACCTCGGCCCCCTGGAAGCCGTAGTGCACGGTGCTCGAGTACGAGAGCGGGACAAAGCCGGGGGTAACGAAGCTCTTCCCCGATTTTTCTATGGCCGAGATCAGCCCGGCCCGCGTCAGGTTTTTCCCGGCCGCCTGAAGTGCCTGCACGAAGGTGTAAGCCAAGGCAACGCCGTACTCGGTGTTCCCATCAAGGCCGGTCTTGGCGTAAAGGGCCGGGGCATAATCCTTCAACAGCTTGGTCTCGACCTTTACCCAGGGGTTGGACACTTGCGACTCGGGCGGCTCGTACGCATCGGTGATGACGCCGTTCAATAGCGCCGCGGCGGCCTTCACCTGCGTGGCAGTCCCATGGCTCGCTTTGGTGTAGGCCTCGAGCAGTGGTCCCACCGTCGGCGAGTCAGCACCCACGTTCGATATCACGTATTGAGGGAAATAGCCGATGGACGCGGCCGGCAGCATCGTCAGTGCCGTCGCCGCCGGGATGGTGGCCATGGCCACCACTTGCGCCCCGGCTGCCTTCAGCGCTGCCACTTGATTGGAAAGAGGCCCGGACAAAGTGGCGGCATCGTAGGTCTGCTGCGACACCACCGTCGGCTTGGCCAGTTCCATATTGAGGCCCTTGACGAAGTCCTGACCGAACTCGTCGTCCTGCGTCAGGTACCCAACCTTCTCACCGCCGAAATGCGAGGCGATGTACGCACCGAGTATCTTCCCCTCGACCGTGTACGGAGGTTGCCAGCCGAAGCTGTCAGGGTATTTGGGGTTGCTCCAACAGTTGCACCCCGATTCGATGAAAAGCTGGGGCACTTGCTCCGAATTGAGGAAGGCTTGCACGGCCGCTTGCGTCGGCGTCCCGAGCGAACCGACATCGGCGAAAATGTCGTCCTGCAGCACCAGCTTTCGAGTCAGCGTGGCCGTCTCAGCCGGGTTGTACTGATCGTCGAGGTAGATGTACTTGATCTTCCGGCCGTACACCCCGCCGTGGTCGTTCACCCAGTTGAACACCGCGTCCATGGCGGGGGCGATCTCGTCGTAGCCGGGCGCGGCCGGCCCGGTGAGCGGCACCGTAGCGCCAATGGTAATGCTCGTGGCCGTGACGCCGGGGGCCTGGGCTGAGGCGGCCGGAGCCATAACGCCGATGCCCAGGGTGCCGACCATCGTGCCGGCGGATATGCCCGCCACCCAACGTCGCCTTGATGACTGGTTCTTTTCTTTCACTACTGCTCCCTTCATTCGTTCAACGGATCGTGCACCAAATTCGGCTGATGATCAGCGGCACTCGGAGGGAAATGCGTCGCATGCCGAGGAGCGGCGCGCTCGTCGCGCGAGATCGACCACTGCTTCGACACGTGCTCCCATAACCAACGAAGACCCCCCTGGATGCCGCTAGGGGCAGCGATCATCACGACGATCAGTACGACGCCGAAAATGATAGTTGCGAGATAGGCGCTCGTCCCGGCACCGAGGCCGAAGTCGCCCGATACGGACGTCGACCACTGCGGCACGTAGACCAGCAGGATGGCGCCCCACCACATCCCGAACAGGCTCCCGGCGCCGGCCAGGACCATGGCCGCCAGCAGCTCGATGGAGAGCGTCAGGGGGAACTCACCCGTGCTCACCACTCCAGTCGACAGGCCGAGAAATGCGCCGGCCAACCCCGCGCACCCTGCGCTCACTGCGAAGGCGGTCACTTTGGTGCGGGCCACGTGCACGCCGGACAGCGAAGCGGCCACCTCGTTGTCCCGGACGGCTCGGAAAGAACGCCCGAACCGGCTCGTCAGGAGGTTCGCCAGCAGCACAAGGGTTATCAGAGCACCGGCAAGCTCGATCCAGGCCAACCACTCCTCCGGGTTGATGCCCCCCGGTGCGGTCGGGACGATCGTGGTCAACCCCTGGTCCCCCCCGAACGTGGTACTCCATTTATCGGCGATCGGAGGCAACGCCAGGGCCAGCAACAGGGTGGCACCCGCAAGGTACGGCCCTTTCAAGCGGGTGGCGGAAATCCCGACCAGGAGGCCCAACGTGGCGGCGGCACCAATCGCAGCCAGCAACTCGA
This sequence comes from Acidimicrobiales bacterium, assembly GCA_030039575.1. Lineage (GTDB taxonomy): Bacteria > Actinomycetota > Acidimicrobiia > Acidimicrobiales > Palsa-688 > Fen-671. Next base: position 9,625 of record JASHVH010000155.1, read on the forward strand.
GGACGAAGTTCATATGCGTGTGGGTCATGAGCAAGGCGACCGTGTAGGCCCCGACGGCCATAAACGCGCCTTGGCCGAGCGATATCTGGCCAGTGGTGCCGGTGAGCAGGCTCAGGCCGGCGAGGGCGATCAAATAGAGCGCAATCTCACCGACGAGGACGTTGTTGTACGGGCTCAACGCGGACGTGACGAAGTAAAGGACGACCGCGCCCAATAAGGCAAGGACCAAATGACGGGCCAACGGTTGCCTGGGAAAGCGGGCGCGGCCCCACCACGGCCGGGGGCGCAGAGGCTTACCGGTCTCCGGCGAGACCTGGTACCTCGCCACGTCGGCCGGCGCCACCCCGGTCAAATCAAACTACCCGCGCCGAAGGCCGGGAGAAGATCCCCTGAGGCCTGGCCATGAGCGTGACCATCAACAAAACCAGCGCGCCGAGCGGTTCGAGGCCCGAGCCGAGGTAACCCCCCACGTACGAGATGCACAACCCCGTGACGAGCCCGCCGACCAGAGCGCCAACCGGGCTTTCCAGGCCACCGATCACAGCCGCGGTGAAAGCGTAAATCAGGTCCAGGTCCATGAAGTACGGGCCGAATGCGCTCGTCGGTGCGATCAACAAGCCGGCCAGTGCCCCGACCAAGCCGGCGAGCCCCCAGCCCAAGGTGAGCAGCCTCCCGACGCGCACTCCGAGCAACCTCGATACCTCGCGGGCGAAAGCGGATGCGCGCATGCGCAGCCCGAGGGTGGTCGCCCTGAACAGCACCAGGTTGGCCGCCATCAGGAGCAAGACGGCGACCAGGATAAAGACGTCGAAGTGCGAAAAAGCGATCCTCGTGCCCCCGACGACGAGGCCGCTTTGGGAAAAAGCGGCGGGAAAGCCGCGGCTGGAGTTGCCGTACACAGCGCCCGCCACCCCTTCGAGCACGATGACCAGCCCGATCGTCACGATAACGGGGTTGAGATCGGGTTTGCCTTCGAGCGGCCGGATCAGGACCATCTGGACGAGGGCCCCGAGGACGAAGCCGATCGCCAACGCGGCCACGAAAGCCCACCAATAATTCAAGCCCCGGTCGAGCAGAGTGGAGGCGATAAACGTCGTCAACATGGCCATCGCGCCCTGGGCAAAGTTTATGACCCTCGTCGCCCGGAAAATCAGGACGAGCGCCAGCGCCAAGGCGGCGAATATCATCCCCTGGGTGACGCCGTCGAGCGTGATGTTGATAAAGAGGCTCATTCCCTCACCTCAGAAACCCAAATAGTGGCGCCGCAGCTCGGTATTGACGGCCAAGGTTGGGGCCAGGTCATCGGCGACGACCTGGCCCAGGTTGAGGACGATGGCCCGACGAGCCACAGAAAGGGCGCTGCGAGCGTTCTGCTCGACAAGGACGACCGTCATGTCCGACCCGGAGGTCTGGTCCACCAGCAGGGTCATCAGCTGCGCAATGACGAGCGGGGCAAGGCCGAGAGAGGGCTCGTCCAGCAATAAAAGCCGGGGTCGGGTGATAAGTGCGCGCCCGAGGACGAGCATCTGGCGCTCCCCACCCGAAAGCGTGGAGGCGTGGCGGTGACGGAAGCCGCTGAGCCGGGGGAACAATTCGAACGTGGCTTCGATCGCCGCTTGCCTGCGCCCGCGCGGGGTACACCAGAGCGTGGCCACGTGCAGGTTGTCCTCTACCGTGAGCTCCTCGATGATGCCCCGGCCCTCAGGCACATGGGCAACACCGCGACGGGCGATATCCTCGACAGAGTTACCCAATAGTTCCCGCCCGTCAAAATGCACCGAGCCGCTTTTGGGCTTGGCCAAGCCACTGATAGCACGCAACAGTGTGGTCTTGCCGGCACCATTGGCTCCGAGCACGGCAGTAATTTCACCTTCTTGCGCCCTGAAGGACACCGAGCGCAACGCGCTTACCGCCCCATAAGTAACGCTCAGTTCCCGCACTTCAAGCACCTGCGGCCTCCTGCGACATCGACGTCGAAGAAGGCTCCTCGATATCGCGTCCGAGGTAGGCCGTGGCCACGTCGTCGTTCGCCCGGATCTCGGCCGGCGAGCCATCGGCTATCACCTGTCCGAAGTTGAGCACGACGATGCGGTCGCACACCGAGGTCACCAGGTCAATTCGATGTTCCACCAACACCACGCCCATCGCGTGGCTGAAGTCCCGGATCAAAGCGGCCAGAGCGGCGATCTCATCATCTGAAAGCCCGCTGGCCGGCTCGTCGAGGAGGATCAGGCTGGGCTCGGCTATCAGGCCACGGGCGAGGGCGCAGCGCTTCTGGATGCCGTAGGGGAGCGCCCCCGGGAAGTACGAGGCGTACTTATTGATATCGAGCCGCTCGAGCAGCTCGTACGCAGCCGCGGCGACGTGGCGCTCCTCGCGGCTGGAACGCCAAATCCCCAGGAAGGCGGAGCCAATATCGCAGGTGAGCCGGGCCTGCGCCCCCAGCATGACATTTTCCAAAACAGTCAAGCCTTTGCAAAGCCCGATCCCCTGCAGCGTCCTGGCGATACCGAGCCGGTTAAGGTGGTGTGGACGGCCGCGCCCGAGCGCCACCCCACCGTAAGTGATAACCCCGGAGCGGGGGCGGACGAAACCGGAGATTACGTTGAAAAGCGTCGTCTTCCCGGCCCCGTT
>JASHVH010000156.1 GCA_030039575.1 Acidimicrobiales bacterium
GGCCTCGGCATCCCCGGTCTCGGCGCCCCGAGCCCCGGGCTGGCGCTCGAGGGCGGCCTCGAGCTGCGAGCTGGTGGGGTCGACACCGGCGACGAAGCGCACCCCTGGCAGGCGAGCGGCCACCCGGGACAACTGACCCTCGCCGCAGCCGATGTCGAGCACGGTCGCCGGCGCCGCCTCAGTCAAAAGCTCGATCAGGAGCGGAACTATCTGCTCCCTGTACTCGGGGTCCGCGCCTTCGGTGAAGGACCGCTGCCACCAGCCGGCGTTGACCTCCCAGAGTTGCTGAGCCTCGACGGGCAGAGGCTGGCTTGGGTCGTGCGGCAAGCCTGTCCCGCTCATTCAGGCCCGCTCATTCCGGCCCGCTCATTCGGGCCGCGTCATGAGGGCACGCCTGGCTTGACGCTGCTAGCCGCGGCCGGCCTGGCCGCTGCCATCTCGGGCTCGGCGACCTCAGGGTCGGCCATCTCCGGTCCGGCCTTTTCCGGTTCGGCCCGCGCCGCGCCGGCCCTCTCGACCACCTCCAGTCCGTCCAGCGCCTCTGCCTCCTGGGCGGCCCGCTCGTGCTCCGCCCGCTCCTCCTCGGCCCTCTCGACCACCTCCAGTCCGTCCAGCGCCTCTGCCTCTTCGGCCGCCCGCTCCTGCGCCGCCCGCTCCTCCTCCGCCCGTTCGACCCGCAGCCGGCTGGCGGCGCCGGCATCTACCCGGCCGGCGCCGGCCGGCCCGTGAAGCTTGTCCCAGACCGCCTCCGCCACCGGTTTCGGGAGCCACTTGAGCCCCTCCAGCTTCTCTTTGGAAGCTTCCCGGACCGCTTTCTGGCTGCCGAGCTCGCGGAGCAGGCGCTTGCGCCGGGCGGGGCCCAGCCCTGGTATCCCGTCAAGGGCCGATACCGTCATCCGCTTGTCGCGCAGTTTGCGGTGATAAGTAATGGCAAAACGGTGGGCCTCATCCCGCACCTGCTGCAAGAGGTACAGCGCCTCCGAACCTCGCGGCACCCTGATGGGGTCGGCCATGCCCGGCAAGTACACCTCCTCGAACTGTTTGGCCAGAGCCGCGACCGGGATCTCGTCGTCGAGCCCCAACTCTTCCAGCACGCGGATGGCCACATTGAGCTGCCCTTTACCCCCGTCGACGAGGAGAAGTTGAGGTGGGTAGGAGAAATGGCGTTTGCGTTCCCCGACCGGCAGTTCCTTCTCCTGCAGGTAAGCGGTGAGCCGGCGGGTCAGGACCTCCTCCATGGCGGCGTAGTCGTCGTTGCCGGGGACGTTGCGGACCTTGAAGCGCTTGTACTCGCTCGGCCTCGGCAGCCCGTCCTCCATGACCACCATCGACCCCACGTAATCGGTGCCCTGCAAGTGGCTCATGTCGTAGCACTCAATGCGCAAGGGCGCCTCCGGCAGGTCGAGGGCGTCCTGCAACGCGTTTAGGGCACGCGCCCGCGCGTTGTGGTCCGTCGAACGCTTCAGCCTGTGCCTCACCAGCTCTTCCGCCGCGTTCTTAGAGACCATCTCCAACAATGCCTTTTTTTCACCCCGCTGGGGAACGTGGAGACGCGCCCGGCTGGACCCGGCAGACCTCGGGTTGACGCTGCGCTCGGGCCGGCGCCGGCCGCTCGCCGCCCACCACTCTTTCCAGCTGTCATCCGCGACTGCGGCCGTACCGTCCCCACCGCTCTCGGGCACCGGTTTGTCAGGTCCCACTTTCTCTGGGCGCAGGTCCTCCGCCGGCCCGTCCGTGCTCTCCGGCGCGGCCTGGGCCGCTAGCGCGGCTTCGGCTCTGAGCCCGGAAAGCCACTCCTCGATCACGTCGCGCTCGTCCACTTCCCCCGGCACCAGGACCAACGGCGGGACGCCGTTGACCGCGTCCGCGTAATGCTGCTGCAGGACGTCGGCCAACAGTTGAGCGTTGGTGAGGTCCTCGACCTTGTCGACTATGAAACCCTTGCGCCCCACAACGCGGCCGCGCCGCACATAGAAGACCTGGACGGCTGCCTCGAGTTCGTCTTCGGCGAGGGCGAAGCAGTCGAGGTCCTCGGCCCGTTCCGTCACCATCTGTTGCTTTTCGACGGCCTTGCGCACAGATGCCAGCCGGTCGCGGACGCGGGCCGCCAGTTCGAACTCGAGGTTGGTAGCAGCTTCGCGCATCTGTCCCTCGAGCTTGCGGACGACGGGCGCGGTGTCACCTTCCAGGAAAGTGGACAGCTCGTCGACGAGCCGGGAGTACTGCTCGTGGTCCACCAGGCCCGCACACGGGCCGGCGCAGCGCTCGATGTGGTACATGAGGCACGGGCGCCCGACCCGCTGGTGGCGGGTGAACTTAGAGTCGGTGCAACTCCGGACCGGGAAGGTGCGCAGCAAAAGGTCGAGCGTCTCCCGGATGGCGTAGGCGTGGGCATAGGGGCCGAAATAACGGTTCTCCGTACGCCCGCTCGGACGGCCTCTGCGGACCGTGGCCCGGGGCCACTCGTCCGCCTTGGTCAGGACGAGGAACGGGTAGCTCTTGTCGTCCCGCAGCCGCACATTGAAGCGGGGCTTGTGCTGCTTGATGAGGCTGTACTCGAGCATGAGCGCCTCGACGTCGTTGCGGACCTGGATCCACTCGACGCTCTCGGCGCACGCCACCATCTGGGCCGTGCGGGGCGGGAGGGCGCTCGGGCTCTGGAAGTAATTGGACAATCGTTGGCGGAGCGACTTCGCCTTCCCGACATAGATGACCCTCCCGTCCCGGTCGCGGAACTGGTACGAGCCAGGGGCGTCAGGGATGGCACCGGCGGGGGGTCGTTCGAGCACTGTCACCAGTTTGGCGCAACTGGCCCAGAAGGCGCGTGTGCGCTCGACGAGCCCGACGTCGCGGGCTCCGCACGACAGCCTTCACAAGACCATCACACATTTCACAAGACCATCACACAGCGCCCAAAGCCACGTCATAAAAGCGCGGGACTGTCAATTCAACAA
>JASHVH010000157.1 GCA_030039575.1 Acidimicrobiales bacterium
GGGAGAGCCAGCCCCTCCTCCACCAAGCCCGGCTCAAGTCTGGGCCCAGGTCCCCCTGCCGGCACCGGCCTTCAGCATCAACCCAAGCACCATAGGCATCACTCAATTGGCGACCTGGTTTTGGGTCACAGTTTCGCATGCGGCGATCGTCGTTCCGGCGACCATAAATGGGTACTCGGTCACTACGACGGCCACAGCCGTCGCGTTCCAATGGAATTTCGGCGACGGGTCTACCGCCGTCAGCACCGTCGCCGGAAGCGAGTCCAACCCGTCTGTCATGCATACCTACCACTTCAAGGGCACCTACATGGTGAGCCTGTCGATCGAATACGGCGGCACGTACTCATACGCCGGCCCGGGGGGAACAGGGACAGAGAACCTCGGCGATTACTTACAGCCGGGGACGGACACACCCTACGTGGTCCAGGAAGTACGGTCGGTGCTTTTACCACAGGACGCGAGCTGAAATGGCAGTAGCCGAGCCGCGTTTGGGTGCGCTCGGCCGGTCTCGTCGCGCTTTCGTCAAAACGATGCGCGCGAGCGCGACGGAAGCGTCCCACTGCACCCAGACGGCATCAAGATCCACGAAGGCAGCCGCGCAATCGCTTTGGAAACTAGCCGGCGTCGAGGCTCGGGCCTTCGGTTCCCACGGCGGCCGGTCCGTCATGCGACAGCTCCCGCTGCGGGCCACCTTTTTCTTGGCCCTCACCGCGTACGAGCGCCGCACACACCCTTCGGGCCAGGCTGTTTGCCTACTCGGCCTCTGTCGTGGCCGGTTGTGCGTCGGCCTTGCCGGCCTTGTGCTGCTGATTTGCCTCGCCGGCGCACTTTCTCCCTATGCCGGCGTCACTCTTGCGCTCATGGTAATTGTCCCCTTGTTGCCTGGGTCGGTTGGAGCCCTCAGAAGGTTTCCGGGGCAGCGCAGGCTAGAACCGTCAGCGGCACCGGGAAAGCAGATCTACGTGCACTCATTTGCCAGCACTCGACCCGGTGCCGGTGCCGACCTGTTGGGGACGCTCACCCGAGAAGCGGACGAGAAGGGCTGGGCACTGGTTCTCGACGCCAACAATGAGAGGTTGACAAGGTACTACGGCGAGTTCGGGTTCGTTGCGCGAGGGCCGGCCAATGGAAATCCGGTCGGCACCTGGCCCGTACGGATGCGGCGTCGCCCAGGTGCACCCGAAGGAGGACGTCGTGCCGGCAAATAGGCTGCGCGGGTACCTGGACACGCTATGCGTCCTCCTGTGCGAGATAGTTGGCTTCGCCTTCTTCGTGAGGGCGTCGTCCCTATTGGGGACGGTCGACTTCTCACACCTTGAGAGGTGGTTGCAATCGACTAGCCCACAGGTAGCGTTAACGGCTTTAATCAGGCTGCTGGGGCTGGCGACTTCCGGCTGGCTGCTGCTGAGCACAGTGCTGTATGCGGCCGCACTTCTAAGCGGGAAGCGCGGCGCCATCACCAAGTCCCGCGCCATCATACTTCCAGTTCTCCGGCGGGTTCTGGACTCCTTGACGGTCGCGTCGGTGGCGGCATCGTCCATAGGTTCGGTCGCCGCAGTGTCGACAGCTGCGCCTGTGCCCCGAGCGGCCACCCTTGTCAGATCTGCTGAGGTCGAGCGAGCCGTCCTGCGCTCGTCTACAAGACCGGCGCCAACTCCGACGGTGGCGGCTCGCGTAAGCAATACGGCGACCGGACGTCATTTTCCCCACCCGGGGAGTGTGCATCACGTAGTCCCCGAGAGGGGTCGAGTCACCGAGAGGCTGCCCGACGTGCCGAGCGAGCAGAACGACTTCGCGGGCTTGCCTCGAGGTACAAAGGTCGTGGTCGTTCAGCCGGGCGATTGCCTGTCCGTTCTCGCCGAACAACATTTGGGTGACTGGCGCCTCGACAGTGAGATCGAGGCTCTCAATTACGGACGCCCGCAACCAGACGGCCGGGCGCTTGTAGACGACCACTGGATCTATGTGGGATGGGTGCTCGTAATGCCGCCCAACGCCGTCGGCGCCATCGTCGTGGGAGAGCGGCCAGCTGAGCACGCCGAGAGCGCCGCCAAACCGCCAGATAAACCGCATGCCCAGGAAATGCCTGGGACGCGTCCTGTCCACCAACGGGCCGCTCCGGCAAGGGTTACACCATCACCCACCGCGATGACCAGTGCCTCGACCTCCGGTACGACGACAAGTACCACATCCGCGACGGCGATGAGGGCGAATGCCCGCCACCCCGCCGCTGTCCTGCCACCGGCGCATCAGAAGACAGTGTCTCCGCCACCACCCCCGGCCAAGTCAAGCGACGCCCCGCATGATCACCATCGAGAGGATATCGGCAGGCAGCCGGGGAAAGACCCCAGCAAAGCGCCAGTCGAGACCATCAGTGCCGATCTCATTGTGGCGGCGGGTATTGGCGCCATCGCCGGCGGCAGCATCGTCTGGAGCCTCGACCGCCGGCGCCGACTAGTGGGCCACGGGCGATTGAGGGGTCAGCGGGTGCCACGCAACAAACCCGAGGTAGAAGCGGCCGAGTCCCGCGCGCGCGCCATAGCCGATGCCGAGAGGGTCCGCTGGGTGGACCAGGCCCTCCGGTACTTGTCCGGCCTCGTGGAAGACATGTCGTTACGGGGAGCAGCCCCTTTGCCCTCCCCGGCACTTGTAAAGGTCGGGGCTGGCGGCCTGGAAGTACACGTGTCGCCCGCCATAAACGCTTCCCTCGGCTGGTTTTCACCCTCCGACGACGGGACCATCTTGGTACTCGACAACGAAATGACCTTGGAAGAATTGGAAGCTTTGGCGGATGACCATTGGCCCGCTTGGCCGGCGCTCGCAAGTCTCGGCGAGACGCAGGACGGCGAGTTGCTGCTCAACCTCGAGCACGCCGGCTCTGTTTCGGTGGAAGGCCCTCGCAACGTGGTGAAAGGGTTTTTGGGCCGCCTGGTCCTGGAATTAGCTACCGACCCGTGGTCGGACGACATGCTGGCGGGGTTGTACGCCGTTGGCGACTCGGCAGTTGAACCCGTACCAGGAGTGCAAACTGTCCCCACAGACAGTGCGCTCGACCTCGCCGAGAAATTCGACCTCGTGTCGGGAGCTCAACAAGAACTCTCCGGCCGGCTTTCTCTCTCTTCGCTCCGGGCAGTTGCCTGTGAAGCCCTCCCAAACGTGGCCGTCGCCTTTGCCGGCACGCCGTCCGATGCGCTCCAGTGCCTGGCGGAGTCGGCAGTGCCGGAGCACAGCGGGATTGCAATGGTCGGAGCCGGGCCATTTGATGGTGCTCGGTGGAGGCTCGTCCTTTCCAGAGATGGCCGGGGCACGTTGCAAGGGCAACTGGGCAAACGTCCGGTGTCCCTTGAGCTCAAGTCCGGCTGCGACCCCGACGAGGTTGCCTTGCTAGGAGAGGCCTTAGGATCGGCCGCCAACCTTGGAGAGAGCCTGCCCGAGGCAATGCCCGACGACGCCGAGGCGTGGCATGAGGAACCAGTCGGCGCCCATACCAACGGCAGAGACGGCCGGGGCACCGCACAACCCGAGCGTCTCTCCGGGCCCGACCCGACCCCGCCACAGCGTGGTGACGTGGAAATTTGCGTCATGGGGCCAGTTGATATCGCCGGCGGTGACACCAACGCTCTCGAGCCCTCGCGGCGGATGGCGGCCATGGCGTTGCTGGCCTACATGGCCTCGCACCCGCGGCCCGTAACTGCGGAAGAGATCGCCAGTGCCCTCTGGCCTCTTGATGCGACCAAGGACACCGTGAACGGCCCGCAGCGAAAAACAGTAATGAACGTGATCTCACGGGCGAGGGCTGTCCTTGGTTACAGCGCGGCAGGGAAGGAACGCATCGCTTATTCACCGCAGGGCTATCGCCTCACTCCAGACGTGACTTCGGACTGGTCCCGGTTCGAGAAGTATGTGGCCAATGCCCGCCGACAGCGCCCGAGCCAAGCGATGACGAGCCTGCGTCGAGCCCTCGAGCTGGTCCGGGGAGAACCATTTGCCGGTGCGCTGGCGAGCCAGTTCTTCGAGTGGGTGGCCAGCGAGCACCTCGACCTCACCTTGTCTGCCAAGGCGGTCGACTCGGCACAAGACCTGGGGCAAATGGCCCTCGACGCGAACGACCTCGAGACCGTTGTTTGGGCGGTCGAAAAAGGGCTGCTGCTCGAACCCACACGCGAGGAGCTGTTCCGGCTCTGGATGCATGCGCTCGGTCGAGAGGGCCGCCCGGCCAAGGTCGACGACGTCTACCGCCGGCTCAAGGTGGTCCTGCGGCAACGTCTCCACGCCCTCCAGGAACCCCAGCCCGAGACCCGCGAAGTTTGGCGCAAGTACACCATGGGAGAGAATTCGAGCAGCAAAGGGATGGCACGGCAGCGGGTCGAGTAGTTGCGAGCTACCAGCGGCGTCAGGCCCCTGTCCGCCGGTCCCGGCTGGTGACAAAGGTTGCCCGGGACGTTACTCATTCATCGGGCCGACGAGGACGAGTCGGCGAAGGCGTTGGCCGCCTCCCTCCTCCAGGGTCCGGGGCGAACGGGCACGGGACCGCCACCTGCCGGCCTCTAACGTCAGGACCCGGTGAGCTGGTCCCAACTGGCGATGAAGGTGTGCACCACGGCATTGCACATGGCACGTTCGGTGGCCGGGAGGGTGCAGGTCTCCATGGCACTCCCGTAGATCCCGCTCGGTGACCGGTCCTTGAACGTCACCACGCCGGAGGCGGGGTAGACGCCACCGGACGGCTCGCCGGTCCCGATCACCCCGGCCGGGTCCTGGAAGGCGATGACGCTCGGGCTGATGCGTGAGACCGCCTGGCCCGAAGGGAGGGCCGTGCAGGAGAGCTGCTTACCGAAGTCCCTCACCAGGTCGTGTTCAGCCGCCGGGAAAAACGTGCACGCTTGGCCCACAAAACACGCCAGGCAGGTGGGCAGGAGGTCGCCCGTCACCGCCTTGGCGGCCTTGGGCCAGGTGTGGCCCAGGGCGAACTGGGAGGTGCCGACTTCCCCCGGAGGGTAGACGGCGATCGAGTCGTTGCCGTCGGCGCCCAGGCTGGCCTGGCACGTCCAGCCCAGCGGGGCCAGCAAGTACATCTCGCCCTGGTCGTCGGTGTAGGCCGCCATCTTGCTGACGAGCGCCGCCGGTACGTTCAACGCCTTCGTGGCCGGCATCGCCTTGGGGGCCTGGGTGGTCCCCGTCCCGGTGACGCACTCGACCAACGGCACCGGAGCGGTGACGTTGCCGCCCTGAGCGTCGGCCACGCCCGGAAGAAGAAAAGAGAAGACCGCCACCGCCGTGGTCACCACGGTGCAAACGGTCCGCAAGCAGGTCGTCTTCATCTCTGTACCCGCCCATTATCGCGCTGCCGGGCTCGGCCCACCTGAGACCCTGGGCCGGCCGCCACACGGCCGCCCCTGGTCTCCCGACGCCGCTCAGCCGACGGGCAGCCCGACGAACGACCCCACCACGCCGACGGGCCGCTACCCGACGGGCAGCCCGACGAACGACCCCGCCACGCCGACGGGCCGCTACCCGACGGGCAGCCCCACGAACGCCCCGACCACCCCCACGGCCCCGGCGGCCAGCAGCGCGATCACCACGTTGCCCCGGAGGACGAGGAGGTACATGGCAGCCGCCGCCAGTACACCCGCCTGCCACACGTGCACGAGGGCGAGCGAGAGAGGGATGGCCGAGCCGGCGATGGCGCCAATGGCGGCCGGTCCCGCCCCGGTGAGGAACGCCTGCACCCCCGAGTTGGACCGCATCCGGTCGAAATAGCGGCCTCCGAAGAGGACGAAGCAGAACGACGGGGTGAAGGCGACCAGCGCCGCCAGCA
>JASHVH010000158.1 GCA_030039575.1 Acidimicrobiales bacterium
ACATCGGCGTGATACTCGACGGGCACCGCCGTTTCGCTCGCGAAGAGGGCCATGTCAACTACGAGGCGAGTTACCGGCAGGGGATGGCCAAGCTGGAGGAGCTGCTCGGGTGGTGCGCCGAGTTGGGGGTCAAGGCGGTGACGGCGTGGGTACTTTCGACGGAGAACCTGCGTCGCCCGCCGGAGGAGCTGGAACCGTACTTTGAAGTCCTGGAAGAGCTCTTCGAGCGCCTGCCCGGCCTGTCCGCCCGCCTTGGCTTCTCCCTCGCAGTCAGTGGCAGCCTCGACCTCCTACCAGCCAAACTGGCCCTGGCGGCCAAAGAGGCGGTGGCGCAAGCTAGGCCGGGCGGCCGGCTTCACGTGAACATCGCCCTGTGTTACGGCGGCCGCCAGGAGATAGTCGATGCTTGCCGTGCGCTGGTGGCCGACCTGGTCGCGGACGGGACGGGCCCGGGCGAGCTGGCCGAAGCCATCGACGCCGAGGGTATCGCCAGGCACCTTTACGCCGCCGACCTGCCGGACACCGACCTCGTCATCCGGACCAGCGGTGAGTCGCGCCTTTCCGGCTTCCTGCTATGGCAGTCCGCGTACGCCGAGTTCGCCTTCGTGGACCCGTACTGGCCCGCCTTCCGTCGTGTGGACCTGCTTCGCGCCCTCCGCGACTACACCCGCCGGCGGAGACGTTTCGGGACCTAGCGCCAGGCCTGGTCCCTGGTCAACCCGGGCTCCTAGTCAGCCACCAGGGCGTCCGTTAAAGGGTTTATGGCCGCCAGGTGCCCGGCCAGTTCGAAGCTCAGCCGGTACCGGGCCGCCAGAGCCTCCGGCGCAACATAGGAAACCTTGGTCTCGTCACCGTCCGCCCAGACGAGGATCTTGAGCGGGAGGTCGAGCGCCGATAGTGGCGCAGCCGCCATGACCGGCGTACCGGCGGCGGGACTACCAAACAGGACCAGCGTCGTATCCCGTAGATCCATCCCTACCTGGCGCGCTTCGGCCCTCTGGTCGATGACGGCGAAGAGCCGCAGGCCCTTGGCCGCGACGATGTCCGTGAACCGCTTGACAGTGTCCCCTACAGGGAGCGGGCTGATCTTGGTGACCACGTCGCCCTCGTGCCCGCCCGTGGCTTCTGACATCCGTGACTCCTTTGCAGATTTGGGTTACTGCTTTTGCTGTCGAGACAATGTCTCAAGCCGGCCGGCTGAGCACAAACTCCCGCTCCGGCGTAAGGTGGCGTGTCAGCTGCAAGTTGCGTTACGGAAAAGTTACAACTGTGTGACACTCCCCAGCTTCGTCCACAGTTGTGGATTGTCACGTCCTTTCGAGCACACAGGCGGTGCCGACACCGCCCTCACCGGCTATCGCGACGACAGCCCGCCGCTCCCCTCGTTCGGCCAGGCCGCCGATAGCCGCGGCGAAGAGGCCGGCTCCCACTGCTCCTAGTGGAGCGGTGGTAGCCAAGGCGCCACCATCGGGGTTGACCCTTTGACGCGCCACCCCGGTCTCTGCCAACCACGCCAACACGGCCGCGGCACTGCTCTCGTGGACCTCCCACCTGTCGATGTCGTGCACGCCCAGGCCCGCTTTTTTGAGGGCTTCCCGAACAGCCGGGAGGGTGGCCATCGGCCAGACATCCGGGTCGCTGCCAGCAGTAGAAAAGGAAACAAAACGAGCCTTTGGGGCCAGCGACAAGGCACGGGCGCGGCTCGGGCTGGCTATTAACAGGGCGGCAGCTCCATCTCCTTCGGCCGCGATATTGGCCGCCGTTATTACGCCGTCTTCTCTGTACTCGGGCAATAGCGCGGCCACTTGGGCGGGGGACATTGGTTCGGCGAGGGCCTCGTCCTTAACCAGCTCCGCCTGTTCGGAGGCGGCCACACTGCACATATAGCGTGGAGGCGACTGCTGAGCGCGTGCCGCCCTCTCTCGGCTCACCACTGCCCATTCATCCAGTTGAGCTCGAGTGAGCGACCATCGAAAAGCCACCTCTTCGGCTACCAGGCCGGGCGGCGGCAAACCGCCGCCCTCCTTGTACCTGGCCTGCAGGCGCTGCCCGTACGGCTTACCGACGGCCGGCACCGCCAGGCTGGCCCCGAGCGGCACGGCCGTCATGACCTCCACCCCGCCCGCGACTACAACGCCCTGCGTCCCGGACATGACGGCTTGAGCAGCCCAGTGAACGGCTTGGGCCGAAGAGGCGGCCTGCCGGTCCACTGTGGCGCCCGGGACGCTCTCGGGCCAGCCGGCTGCGAGTGCGGCCCGGCGAGCGATGTTGCAGGCCTGAGCCCCGACTTGCGAGGTGCAGCCCAGGACGACGTCGTCAACGACGGCGCCGTCAACGCCGTTACGAGCTGCCAGTCTCACCAGTAATTCGGCCGACAGGTCGACCGGGTGCCAGGACCCAAGCGCCCCACCTCGCCGCCCATAGGGGGTCCGCAGGGCGTCGACCACAACCGGGTGACCGGTCGAGTTGGTGGCTCGTGGCATCTTCGTTTGCGCTCCAGCCCTCGGCTCGCTGAGTCGATGCCGCTCAGTGGATCACACTGACGCCGACAAGCCGTCCGATCAGGTAGGTAAGGCCGGCCGCCAGCATACTTACCGCTAATTGGCGGAGGGCGCTACGAACGGCTGACCGGCCGGTGGCTTGCGACAGCACCAGGCCGGCGAGTACCGACGACACCGCCACCAGTCCCACCGATGCGGCGACGGCGGGCGCACCGGTCAGGAAAAACCAAGGCGCGAGCGGGATGGCCGCCCCCACCATGAAGCTGACGAGCGAAGACAAAGCGGCCAGGTACGGCGACCCCAGCGATGCCGGGTCGACGCCGATCTCTTCCCGGGCGTGCGCCTCGAGAGCCAACTCGGGGGTCCTCATCATCATCTGCGCCATGTAAGCCGCCGCCTCCGGCGGCAGGCCTCGGCGTTCGTACAGTTCCGCCAGCTCCCGGAACTCGGCCTCGGGAGAACTGACCAGTGCCTGACGCTCGACGTCCAGCTCCCGCGCCAGCAACTCCCGCTGAGCTGACATGGACACGTACTCCCCGGCCGCCATCGAGAAGCCGCCGGCGAGCAGGCCGGCCAGGCCGGCCAGACGGACGTAGCTCGGCCCCGGCTGCGCCCCGGCCACTCCGAGGATGAGCGAGACGTTGGTGACCAGGCCGTCGCTTATCCCGAAGACGGCGGCTCGCGCCCACCCGCTTTGGACGGTCCGATGATGGTGCTCAACGTCCTGATGAAGCTCTACGTCTGGGAGTGCCTCACCCGGGATGCTCGCCAGCTCGCTGCCCGTACCCGTCGCCTCGCTCCTGGCCGCCCCCTGTGGTGAGCTCACGGCACCCTCACAAGACGGAAACGACGGCCACAAGGTTAAAGAGGCAATGGGCCACCATCCCGGCCCCCAGCCGCCCGGTCAGCATCGCGGTGTACCCAAGGACCACGCCGACGGTGAACATGGCCAGCACCACCGAAACGTTGCCCAGGGCCGTGCCGGCTTCCCCGGCGTGAGCGAGCCCGAAAAATACGGCCTGGAGCCAGACGGCGCCGTGGCGCCCAAACCGGGCCTGGAGGGCGGTCCGCAGGTAGCCGCGGAAAAAGAGCTCCTCGAAAAATGGAGCGCCTAGCGCCACGATGAGGGTGACCAGGACGATCCCGGCTTCGTGGCCCTTTTGCTGAGTGAGGATCTGGTCGTTACTGCCTGAGAACTTGGTGCCGGAGAACAGTTCGAGGACCAGGCCGGCGCTAAGGAAGGCGACCACCGCCGCGCACAGCCCCCACAACGGGTCCTTGGGCTTTATGCCCAGGCCGTAGTCGCGCGGCAGGCTGGCCGTACCGAAACGATGTGACACATAGACCACGGTGGCCAACATGGCCACCCACAGCCCTGCTTCTCCCAGCAGGTCGGACACGCCGCTCGTGGAGCTGCCGGTGATCCCCTGCCCAATAGCGGCCCCGACCCCGGCGAGCACGATGCCTCCCAGCGCCCCGGGCACCGCCACCAACGCCGCTCGAGCCGGGATTCGCCCGGGCCGGCCCCGGGGGACAAGGGCGCGGCCCCGGCCGTTGCTGCCGGGCCCAGTGGTGCCGGCGCCATTGCTGCCGGCGCCGTTCGACGGCATGCCATTGCCAGCGGGTGTTGAGCCCCCGGTCCCCACGCCGGGCTGAGGGGGCCCCGGCCAGGGCATTTCGCCCCAGGTACCGGCTTGGGCGGGGGCCCCGCCAGGGTCTACCTGGCCCCAGGCGCCCTGGGTTGCCCAACCGCGAGGATCCTGTCCGGCCACTCTTCGAAGGTACCCCGTCTGGGCCAAAAAGGCAGCACGGCTGGCAAGAAGGCCCTGCTGGCGCGAACCACGGTGGTCCCCTACGCTGGTGTGGAACGCCGTAGGCTGTTTGGCCAACGCGCACCAGCTGGTCCGTTCCCCTGGCGAAGCAGGCCAATCCGGCCCGCCGCGGCGGGAGGGCTAAGAGCAGCGTGTTGTTGCGCGGTAACGGGTCTTACCTAGGAGGCAACGAGTGAAACGTCCTTTCCAACCTCACAACCGACGTCGTGCGAGGCGGCACGGCTTCCGCCACCGCATGTCGACGAGGGGCGGGAGAGCTGTTCTTAAGGCGCGCCGGCTGAAGGGCCGGGACCGCCTGGCAGTTTGAGGTGACCAACGAGGCGACGGCCCCTGTTCGACAGGCTGCGGCGCGCCAGTGCAACTCGGTCGGGGCCTTTGACGGTGTCCTGGCTCCCGGCACCGGCGGGAGCTCCCCCCACGCTGGCGTTCGCGATCGGAAAACGCGTGGGCAACGCCGTGGTCCGCAACCGCCTGCGCCGGCGGCTGCGGGAGGCAGCACGGCACATGGCACTACCGGCCGGAACTTATCTAATCCGCGTCCACCCGGCTGCGGCCACGCTGACCTTCCAGGAACTCGCAGCCCATCTGTCGCGCGCCGTGAAAACGCTGACTGTTGGGGGCCAAGGAGCGTCCCGAAAGCCGGTAACCTCGGACTGGGAACGCCCCACACTGGAGGGGCCATGATTCTGACCAGAGCTCCGGAACCGCGGCCCTCGGTAGCCAGCAAAGCACTGAGGGGCATGATCCTTGCCTATCAGGCGGCCACCGTCGGCCGGGGCCCGGCATGTCGCTTCGTACCCTCGTGCTCCGACTACGCGTTGGAGGCCATCCGGCGTTTTGGGGCCAAAAAGGGCATCCCGTTGGTCATCCGTCGCCTGGCTCGCTGCCGGCCGGGTGGCCCGTTCGGGCCCGACCCCGTCCCCGATGGCGCGCCCACCTCCACATCCCCCCTTGCTGAAGTGAGCGGCGGATGACCGCTCTCAGCCAGCTCGTCGCCTGGGTCCTGGCCGGGTTCTACGCGCTGGTACCCAACTACGGGGTCGCCATCATCCTGCTCGGCCTCACGTTCATGATCCTCGTGGTACCCCTGACGCTGAAGTCGACGCGCTCGATGCTCGCCATGCAGAAGCTGCAACCCAAGATGAAGCAGCTTCAGCAGCAGTACAAAAACGACCGGGTGGCGCTCAACCAGGCGTTGACCGAGCTGTACAAGGAAGAAGGCGTCAGCCCCTTCGGCAGTTGCATACCCACCTTGCTACCCCTGCCGTTGTTCTACGTCCTGTACCGGGTAATCACCGGGCTGAGCGCCAAGGGCCCGTCCGGCTGCAAAGGCACCGCTTGCCACGCCATGCCTCTCTACGTCAACCCGGGTACGGCCATGTACAAGGCGCTGGTAGCCAGCGCGCCGCCCGGCGAAGGCGCCCAGATGCACGCCTTCGGCATCAACCTGTCGCAGAGCGCCTGGACCGCGTTGACCAAGGGCCTGGGTTTCGCCGAGATCTTCGGCAGCCTTTTCCTGCTGCTGATCATGATCGGCGCCAACTATTACCAGCAGGTCCAGATAACGAACCTGAACCCCATGGTGCGCCAGAACCAGCAGATGAACTCGCAGATGCAGTTCATGCGGTTCTTCCCCATCGTTTTCGGCCTCATCTGCATCCGGCTCCCCTCCGGCCTGGTCATTTACTACGCCGTCTCGGCGCTGTTCAGGGTCGGGCAGCAATGGATGATGTACCACTACGACCCGAAGGTCATTGCTCTGGTGGCGAAGGACGACCGGGACATCGAGG